>JAZUKL010000042.1:0-20987 GCA_045643245.1 Candidatus Enterocola sp. | reverse complement strand
TTGCGTAATGTGGGTGATATAATGCAATTCAATAAATTTTTAAGGTTGTGTGCCGGAAGAATTGGTCAGGTGCTTAACATAGCGGCTCTCGCTAATGACTGTGATATAAGTGTGCCAACAGTAAAGGCTTGGCTCTCAATACTTGAGACAAGTTATATAGTGTTTCAACTGCAACCATACTTTAAAAATTATAACAAGAGACTGATTAAGTCTCCAAAACTCTATTTCCACGATACCGGATTGGCTTCATATTTGCTTGGTGTTACAGATTTTGAGCAGTTGAGCACTCATTATATGAGAGGTCATCTGTTTGAGAATATGGTTGTTTCTGAATTTCGCAAATCATATACAAATGCTGGAAAAGAGCCTCAAATTTGGTATTGGCGTGAGAGTAATGGTAATGAGGTGGATTTAATTACTGGTTTTGATACAGACATAGTAGCGTATGAAATTAAATCATCAGAGACAATAAACAGAGGTTTTTATGATGAGTTAATAAAATTTAGCAAATTTGCGAATTTGGGAATTGATAGGACTGCGGTCATATATGGTGGAAATATTGATTATTCCACTGAATATGGAACATTTAAATCATATAAAAATATATCTCTCCGCTTCGGCAAGTGAGTCTAACTTGCCTACATCTATAAGTTTTAAGTCTGATGAAACAGAAGCTTTGATGTTTGCTGTTTTGCAGACATCAAGGTAGAAGTCCATAATAGGAAATTTTGCAGGGTATTTCTGCATAAGTGGGAATAGTTTAGGGGAAAAGATGTGGATTCCGCTAAAAGCGTATTCTTCAAGAGAATTTGTATCCAAATTTTTGAAAGGTGTTTTAATTTCACCTGTCTGTTTGTTCTTCCATGCCCTTAATTTGTTCTCTGAATCAAATAGCAGTGCTCTTGATGATTTTCTGTCACTTACAAGTAGTGTTGCGTCTGCTTTTGTGGCTATGTGAGTATAATATAACTCTTTAAGCGGGGCGTTTGATATTATATCCACATTATGTATAAGGAACGGTTCTGTACCGAGTAGTGGCTCCGCCTTGCGTATTCCTCCGCCTGTTTCAAGAAGCATTCCTCTTTCATCAGAGATTGAAATGTTCAATCCAAAGTTATTGTTGGTGTCAAGAAATGTTATTATCTGCTCTGCAAAGTGGTGCACATTTATTACAATGTCAAAGAATCCTTCACTTTTTAATTTGCAGATTGTGTGTTCAAGCAGTGTCTTACCGGCAATGGGTACGAGTGCCTTTGGCATTGTATCAGTGAGCGGTTTAAGGCGTGTGCCAAGCCCTGCCGCAAATATCATTGCTTTCATTGCTTAACCTCCTTTGTCTCCAATACAGACGATATTTGTCTGGCGGTATGTTCAAGAATTACTTTTACTCCAAACTTATTATTTATATGCTCTGCCAAGTGCTGTGCAGCATAAACTGAGCGGTGCTGACCACCTGTGCAACCAAATGAGAACATAAGGTCTGTAAATCCTCTTTTCAGGTATCTGCTTACTGAGGCATCTGCTAACTTATAGACACTATCAAGGAAAACAGCCATCTCTCCGTTCTTTTCAACAAAATCTATCACCTCTTTGTCAAGTCCGGTCTTATCTTTGTATTCGGGGTATTTTCCAGGATTATGAACGGCGCGGCAGTCAAATACATAGCCTCCGCCATTACCTGAATAGTCCATAGGTATTCCTTTTTTATATGAGAAGCTGAATACTTTTACTACAAGTTCGCCTGAGTTGTTTATAAATGGTCTCTTATATCCGTCAATTAGTTCATTCAATATCTCAGTCAGGTATGGCAGTTTGGAGTAGTCATACTCTTTAAGTATCTCTGCAAGATTGTCAATTGCAAACGGAATACTCTGTATAAAGTGCGCCTTATGCTCTACGAGTCCTCTGAAACCGTAGGCTCCAAGTGTTTGCAGTGCTCTGAAGAGTACGAAATATCCGAAAGTCTTGCGGAATTCAGCAGGTTCAACATCTATGTACTTTGAAGCGGAATCAATGTATGTGTTAATAAGCAGTTCCTTAGTCTCTTTGCTGTATCTTGCCTTTGCCTGATATACGAATGATGCTAAATCATAGTAGTAAGGACCTTTCCTACCGCCTTGAAAGTCAATGAACCAGGGCTCATTGTCTTTTATCATTATGTTACGTGATTGGAAATCTCTATACATAAATGTGTTTGTGCGTACAGAGAGAAGAATTGATGCGAAATGTTCAAAATCTGACTCTAACCGCAGTTCGTCAAACTCAATGCCTGCAGGTTTCAGAAATTCATATTTGAAATAGTTGAGGTCCCAGAATACGGTGTGGAAATCAAACTCTTTCTGTGGATAGCAGATATTGTAATTCATATCAGCACCAGCCGCAAACTGAATTTCAGGCAGTGCCTTAATGGTTTTTACAAGCAAATCCAGCACCTCACTTGACCCTATTATTGAAAACAGGTCAGTGCTTCCTAAATCCTCAGTTATGTAGTAATGAAAGTCCTCAGATACAGCAAGTACCTGAGGAACTTTTATTGATTTTTTTATAAAATGGTTTGACAGTCCAATAAACGCCTTGTTCTCATTTACGTCTTTACCGTAAACTCCAATGACTGTGCTTTTCTTTCCGTAAATCCTGTAGTATTGACGATTTGAACCTGAACCTGCAATAATTTCAGTTTTAACGGCATCATCGCCAATGCCTGAAAACAGTTTGAGCAATTCAGTCATTGTTAAAACTTAATTAGGTCTGTTTGTTTTTAGGTCATCCAATTTTTTTCTCTTTTCTTTATGGTTCTGAATAGCCTTATCAAATTTTGACTTCAATTCTTCAAGGTCATATTTTAGTTTGTTTAATTTGCTGTTAAGTTTGTCAGACAGTTTTTTCTCTTTCTCCAAAACCTTAGTGTCAACATTGTCCAAATTTTCATTGTCAACAACAGTTCTTTGTGCTTCAAAAGCCTTTATCTCATCTTCCGCATCTTTGACGCTCTTTTCTGCCTTATCTTTCTGACTTTTTATTTTATCAATTTCTTTTGATGCGTCCTGTACTTCCTGTTCAGCCTCATCTATCTTTTGGTTGTGAAGATAATTCTTAATGCAAGTATCCAACGATACTAGCCAATCTGATATTTTTTTGTTTTCATCTGCATCGCCGTCATCCATAAAGTTGTCATAACCTTGAGATATGGCAAAATAGATGGTTCCTGTTGATTTGGTTCCTGTAATTGAGATGTAGAAGTCACAAGTGCGGTTCCAAAGAGCATTGTATCTTACACCCTTAAATGCGTAAAAACCGTTTTTTGCCTTTTTGTAAGACAAACCTTCTGTCTTTAGTTTTTGAAGGATGGCGGTCTCAATATCCTTTGGGGCGTATGCGTATGAAATTGAGAATACCTTTATCATATCCTTTTCAGGACCGGGAACCGTTTTCATTGTGTATGCATACTTTTCCTGACTGTCAGTTTGTGCTGACACTGCTACAGAAACAAGTAAAAGAGCTGTTAAAAATAAAACTGTTTTTTTCATAATTGCTTTAATTTTTAATTAATTTCAAATAATTATGTAAAGGTACAACTAAGTTACTGAAGTACAAAATTTATTTTTGACATTGTTGAAAAAAACTCAAAAATCATCATCCATATCAAAACCTTCATCAGGGTTTTCTCTGTTCTTGCCTTTGTTTTTCCCTTGCATGTTGCCAAAGTTGTAAGTAAGGGTAAGCCTGTAGTTCCTGCCACAAGATGTGGTTTCGCTCTCTTGATAGAAGTTATCACTTTCCGTTATACGCTTGCTGTGCCATCTGGAGTTAAGTACGTCTCTGACAGAGAAACTTAACGTAAGTTTTTTATCAAGGAAATTAGCCTTAAGTCCAAGGTCCATTCCATACTGATGGTCAATGGAACCTTGTGCCTGAGTTTCAGGTGATTTGTAGTAGGCGTTAATCTGTGCGGACAGGTTGTTTATTATCTTAACATTTGCATTTATTTTTGCGTTCCAAGAGAAACTGTCTTTCCTTTTTATGTTGTATTGTTTGTTCTCACCAAGTTGGTAATAATATGCTGAAATGGAGGTGGTAAGGTCAAGGTAGTTGTGAAACAAACGGTTTTTGGCAACTATCTCCGCTCCGGCATTCTGAGAGTAGGTTATGTTGTCAAATGTGTTGTACATTATACCGTCATCCATAAGTTTGCTTACTCTTTGAATAACATTTTCAGTGTATCTATAGAACATCTGCACGCTTAATGTGTGCATCTCCCAAGTCTTCAGGTAATTGAGCTCAACTGCGTTTCCAAATTCAGGCATAAGCCATGGGTTTCCTTGAGAAAGATTAGCAGGGTCACTGCGGTCAATGTAACTGTTCAGCATTCTGCCTCTTGGACGGTTTATCCTTCTTGTATAATTAAGTTGAATGGTGTTTGTTTTGTTTATTTCAAATCCCATATAAACTGACGGGAAAGGTTGAAAATAGTTGCGGTCAAATGTTTGTTTGACACCGTCAACCAATGATTGGGTGTTGGTTATTGTCTCCTCACACCGTAATCCCACTTGCAGTGAGAACCAGTTGAACTTGCCTGCATAATTAATGTAGGCGGCATAAATCTGTTCTCTGTAATAAAAAGGATTGTTGTATTTAAGTGTGTCAGAATCAAATGTTTGGTCTTTGCTGTCAGATATGTTGACATCGGCTTTGAGGCCTGCCTCTATCTTATGCTTTTCAGTAAGTTTATTTGAGTAGTCAACCTGTCCTGACACTCTGTTTGAAGGAGACTTCATAGTTTGCAGTTCATTGACTGTCAAGTCAGGTATAGGGGTGTGGTCAGGATTAAATGCTTTTGAAGCATAGTTGCTATTTGAGGTCATAGTGTTACCTGTATAGTTTAGGTCGGCACTTATATAATGGGTGTCCTTAATGAAAGAGTGCTTATATGAGGCGGTAACATTATAGAACCCCATAATACCTGTGGAGTTTGTGGTTCTGTTACGGGTCATTGTTGTGTCCTTGTTTGAGTTCAGTTCTGTGTAATCAATGAGCCTGTTATTCCAATTTTTCCCAACCATTCCAAAGGCGGTCAATCCAATTTCATCAAGTTCAGAGATATGGTAGGTGAATCCTCCTCTGAAAAAGCCATTCAAACGCTCCATATCATTCCTTGTGTTTTGCAGTAGGAATGAATCTCCCTCAGGTGCGTAATCCTTTCTGTTTATATATGAATTTCTGTCTCGCCTGTTGAAGCGTACGTTTGTATTGAAATTGTAGTCCCATTTGCCGTTGCTGCCGTTGATGTTGAATCCAAGTTGACCTCCAGGGTAAGGAGACCCCTCCTGATAGTTTAATCCTGTTGATACGTTTCCAAAGTACCCCGATGCCTGATTCTCCTTCATAACAATGTTTATTATGCCGGCATTACCTTCAGGATTGTATTTTGCTGATGGGTTTGTTATTATTTCAACTGATTTTACGGCATTGGCGGGCAGCATCTCCAAAACCTGACCTCTGTCAGTGTCAGAAAGCCCTGACGGTTTCCCGTTTATCCATATTTCAACAGATGAACTGTTCCTCAAACTGACATTCCCTTCCATATCAATTTCAACGGAAGGTATGTTTTCAAGAATTTCAGCCGCTGACGCACCCTCTCCAATTATGCTTTGCTCAACATTAAAAACCTTTTTGTCAATGTCAAGTGTCATTCCTGATTTTTGTCCTACAACCTCAACCTCAGCAATCTGTTTTGCATCTTCCTTAATGGTTATGTTGCCAAGTCTGATACGTGGTTTCTGTTGAGACAGGGTGATTTCTTTTGAAAATTCAGTATAACCTACAAACGATGCCTTAAAAGTGTAGTCTCCTGCAGGTGCTGACAACTCAAATTTTCCGTTAACGTCAGAAAATCCTCCGGTAACAGGCGTTTCCGTTCCCAACTTATAGAGAGTTACATTAACAAAATCAAGAGGCTTGTCAGTTCCACCGTCAATAATCCTACCGCTAACAGAAACCCCCTGTGCCGCAGCAGAGATAACGGTTAAGGTATAGAGAAGTATGAATATGCTTTTTTTCATATACGGAACAACAGATTTTAGACGATACTGAACAATAAAAGTTTAATCAAAAAAAGCAGGAAAAATAGAAATTCCTGCTTACTGTCAACTGTCCATTGTCAATTATAGTATTGTGACCCAATTATGTGTATCTGGCTCATCACCGTATTGGATAGCACGTAGTTTCTTGTAAAGTTTTGTGCTCCAAGGTCCCGGATTACCGTCTTTTGAGAAAACGTATGACTTGCCTGTCTCAGGGTCATCAAGTTTTGAAATAGGACTGATTACCGCAGCGGTTCCGCATGCTCCTGCCTCTTCAAAAGTAGGCAACTCCTCTTCAGGAATAGGTCTGCGTTCAACCTTCAATCCAAGGTCCTCTGCAAGTTGCATAAGGCTCTTATTTGTAATTGAAGGAAGAATTGATGTTGATTTTGGAGTTACGTATGTATTGTTTTTTATTCCAAAGAAATTTGCAGCACCGCACTCATCAATATATTTCTTTTCTTTGGCATCAAGGTAAAATTCAGAAGAGTAACCTAACGCATGAGCAATTTCATGAGCCTTAAGGCTTGCCGCATAGTTGCCACCAACCTTAAATATGCCTGTTCCAAGAGGTGCTGAACGGTCATACTTACGTGTTATGACGTATGGTGTTGTTGCAAATCCACCCTTAAAGTAAGGACCTACAGGTGTTACAAATATTATAAACATATAGTCTTTTGCAGGACTTACACCAACTTGAGGTGTATAACCAAACAAAACAGGTCTGATATAAAGAGCAGCACCGCTCTCGTAAGGTGGAACAAAATCAATGTTTTTAGTTACAACCTCAATCACCGCTTTCTTAAAGAATCCTTCCGGCAACTTTGGCATACAGATACCGTCACATGAAGAATCAAGACGTTTTGCATTTTCATCCATACGGAAAATCCTGATTTTGCCGTCTTTACCACGAAACGCCTTCAACCCTTCAAAGGCCTCTTGTCCGTAATGCAGGCAGGTTGCAGCCATGCTTATTTGAAGTGTCTCTTCAGTGTGCCATTCAAGTTCACCCCATTTGCCATTATGATACTCACAACGTACGTTGCCGTTGGTTTTCATGTACCCGAATCCAAGTTCTGACCAATTAATGTTTTCCATTTTTTATGTTTTATTTGTTGTTTGTCATATAATAGGTTGCAAAGATAATAAAAATATCTTATCTTTGTAAATGTAACCTTGAAATATAGATGAATACTTCAAAAATAAATATTTGCAGAAAAATACTCTATCCTGTAGGTTGGCTTTACGGAATTGGAACAGAGATTAGAAACAGCTTGTATGAGGCGGAGGTATTAAAGAGCCACTCATATAAGACGGCAATAATAACAGTAGGAAACATTACCGTTGGAGGTACAGGTAAAACACCTTTTGTAGAGTATCTTATAAGAATATTAAAGGGTAACTATAAAATAGTTGAGTTGAGCAGAGGCTATAAGCGTAAAACAAAAGGGTATTTGGAGGCAGGTGCTGATGCAAATGCAATGCTGATAGGTGATGAATCGTATCAGATTTTTAGGAAGTTTTCTGATATAAAGGTTGTGGTTGACGCAGACCGTTGTAATGCCATTGAGACTATTGAGGACAAGTACCCCGATACAGATGTTTTCATCTTGGATGACGCTTTCCAATACAGGCGTGTCAATTCAGGAAGGTCAATACTCCTTATTGATTACAACAAACCTATAACAGAAGATTCAATTCTTCCATACGGAGATTTGAGGGAGAGTGCAAAGGGCAGATATAGGGCAGATATTGTGGTAATGACAAAATGCCCGGCAAATATGAATGCCTTTGCCACAAGAGAGGTCAAGAAGTCTCTTAATTTGCAGGCTCATCAGAATCTCTATTTCACCACGTTTAAGTATGCTGCACCAAGAAGAATGTCAGACGGAAAATTGATTGAACTTGACAAGGTTCAGGACGTTCTAATGGTTACAGCCATTGCAAATCAGGTATCGCTGGAGGAATATGTAAAGTCAAAAGTCAGCAATTTACATCAAATTATTTATGAGGACCACCATAATTATACCAATGGTGACGCTCAGAATATTCTTTCAAGGCTGAACGCTGTTTCAGGTGAGAATAAGATTATTCTTACAACTGCAAAGGATGAATCAAAACTGATAGGACTTGACTTGCCTGAAGAGTTGCTTGAAAAACTATATGTTATAGATGTGGAAATTGAATTCCTTTTCTCTTCAAAAGATGATTTTGATAAAAAGATAATAGGCTATGTTGAAAAAAATAAAAGAAACAGCATCCTATTTACAAAGTAGAATGCAGTATTTGCCTAAAGTGGGCATCGTGCTTGGCACCGGTCTTGGCGAACTTGCAACACAAATAACTGACCGTCAAGAAATTCCGTATCAAGAGATACCGAATTTTCCTGTTTCAACAGTTGAAGGGCATAGTGGCAAACTTATAATCGGCAAACTTGGAAACACAAAGGTGTTTGCAATGCAAGGCAGATTTCATTTTTATGAGGGATATTCAATGAAGGAGGTGACATTCCCTGTGCGTGTTATGAAAGAGTTGGGAATAGAGACTTTGCTTCTGTCAAATGCCGCAGGTGGCATGAACCCTGAATTTGAAATAGGGGAGTTGATGATAATCAAGGACCATATTAACCTATTCCCGGAGCATCCGTTAAGGGGAAGAAACTATGACGAACTTGGCACCAGATTTCCTGATATGGGCAAGGCATATGACCCTCAACTAAGGGAAAAGGCTAAGTCCATTGCCGCCAAATATGGAATAAGAGTTAAGGAGGGGGTGTATGTAGGCACGCAAGGACCTACATTTGAAACCCCTGCTGAATATAAGTTCTTTTCAACAATAGGCGGTGATGCTGTTGGTATGTCAACTGTTCCTGAGGTTATAGTGGCAGTACATGCAGGTATAAAGGTGTTTGCAATGTCAATAATAACTGACCTTGGTATAGAGGGTAAGGTCTCCGATGTCTCTCATGAGGAGGTTCAGCGTGTTGCCAATTCTGTTCAACCAAATATGACAAAAATAATGATGGAGCTTATTCAGCAGTAAGCCCCATCACAAATATAAGTTTGCAGTTGTTTATAGACTGTCGCCAAAATCCTTGCGGAATTTCTCTGCAAGTTTTTCCTGCCAATATCCCTTCTCTTTCATACGACCAAAGAAGAAACGTAGTACAGCTGGCTCTTCTGTCCATTCCAATCCGCCAATAAGTTTGCGGTTATCCCATAGCCATTTAACACGGTCAGCAACATATTTCAGTTGGCTGAGAGTAAATACACGGCGTGGAACAGCAAGTCTCATAAGCTCAAGTTCTGCATAGCGTTCTGTTCCGTCCGGTTCACGTTGTTCAGACATTGTACCACGCTCCATACCACGAATACCACCTGCAATATACAAGGCGGCTGCAACTGCAGCAGCAGGGTATTGTCCGTGAGGCATATCGGGTACAAAGGCACCGGAGTTAAGGTGACAGCCAAGACCACCAGCAGGAAGAATTACAGGAACACCATAATCATCAAGTTCCTTGCAAAGATAGTTGATGAATTCAGGTCCTTGATTTATATACTCCATATCAAGTGATTCATACAAGCCTTGTGCCATAGCCTCCATAGTGCGTACATCAATACCACCGTATGTAAGGAATCCTTCATATAGTGGAACAAAAGTCATCATTTCCTTTGTATATTTCTCATCTTTGCTGGTAATAATACCTCCTTTTGCAAAACCCAATTTACGGGCTGAGAAGTATATGATGTCAAAGTGGTCTGCAAGTAAGTGGTAAATCTCTTTAATGTCCATATATTTGCAGCGTGCTTCACGGGTCTTCATAAAGTAGATGTTATCTTGAAGCAAAGATGCATCAAGAACACTCTTAACACCCTTTTCATGGCAAATATCTGTAACTGCAAGCATGTTTTCAAGACTCACAGGCTGACCACCTATAAGGTTTGTACCCGCTTCAACACGTACAAAAGCAACATTCTCAGCACCTCTCTCATCAATAATTTGACGAAGATTGCCTAAGTTAAAGTCCCCCTTAAACGGGTCATCACTCTGAGGAAGCAGACCCTTAGGGTCAACCAATTCCTCAACAGAACCACCCAAACGGGTTATATGTGCCTTGGTTGTTGTAAAGTGGAAATTCATAAGGGCAACCATACCTGGTTTTACGTATGCCTCTGCAAGAATGTTCTCTGCAGCACGTCCTTGATGACATGGAAGTACATTTTCTGTGCCGAACACCTCTTTAATGGCTTCTTTAACCCTAAGGAATGTAGCGGAACCTGCATAAGAGTCATCTGCTATATGCATGCTTGCCATTTGCAGGTCAGACATTGCATTAACACCACTGTCAGTAAGCATATCCATATAGATATCCTTGTTTTGAAGTAGGAATGTGTTGTTTCCTGCCTCCTGAATCTTTTTTAAACGCTCTTCTACAGGTAGAAGACTTAGTTTTTGAACAATGCGTACTTTGTGCATCTCTAGTGGCACTTGGTTCTCGCTTTGGTAAAATTTAACTGCCATTTTTATTTGATTTAATTTTAAATTGAGTTTTTGGACGGCAAAGTTAAGAAAAAAAATTGTCTCTGTCAAGATTTCTGTAGGTTATTGCTTCGGCTATATGTTTTGGCTTTATTTGTTCACTGCCATCAAGGTCTGCAATGGTGCGGCTTACCTTTAGTATGCGGTCATACGCTCTTGCTGATAAGTTTAGTCTGTCCATTGCCGTCTGCATAAGCTTCAGACAATCTTCATCCAACTTTGCAAATTTTCTAAGCAGTTTGGTGGTCATTTGTGCGTTGCAATAGACATTATCTTCTGATTGAAATCTCTGTTTCTGTATTTCCCTTGCCTTAATCACTCTTTCTCTTATTGTGGCACTTGATTCAGCCGCCTTGTTGTCAGACATTGCCTTGAACTCCAACGGCGACACTTCAATTTGAATGTCAATTCTGTCAAGAAGCGGACCGGAAACTTTGTTCATATAGTTTTTTACCTGATTTGGAGTGCATGTACACTCTTTATGCGGATGCCCGTAATAACCGCACGGGCAAGGATTCATTGATGCCACCAGCATGAAACTTGCAGGGTATTCAACTGTGCAGTTAACTCTTGATACGGTTATTTTTCTATCTTCAAGGGGCTGTCTTAAGACTTCCAATGCAGAACGCTTGAACTCAGGCAATTCATCAAGATACAGAACTCCGTTATGGGCAAGCGATATCTCTCCCGGCTGAGGATAAGAACCTCCGCCAACAAGGGCAATGTCAGATATTGAGTGGTGTGGGCTTCTGAACGGGCGGTGTTTGAGCAGAGAAGTGTATTTGTCAATATTCCCTACAACAGAGTGAATTTTGGTGGTCTCCAACGCCTCTTCAAGGGTAAGAGGCGGCAGTATTGACGGTATTCTTTTTGCAAGCATTGATTTGCCGGCACCAGGGCTTCCAATCATTATTATGTTATGTCCACCAGCGGCAGCCACTTCAATGGCACGTTTCACACTCTCCTGTCCTTTGACTTCTGCAAAATCAGGTATGTTGTCATCTGCAAGGTTGGCATCGGATGAGAAAGGGGATAGAACAATGGGTTTTATATCAAGATTTCCATTGAGAAATTCTGTGATTTCACATAAATCACTCACTCCAAGCACATCCAATCCTTGCACTACAGCCGCTTCACATACATTTTCTGACGGAATTATTAGACCTTTGAATCCTGCCTCCTTAACTTTTAGGGCAATAGGCAGAACACCTTTTATTGGAACTACAGAGCCGTCAAGAGAAAGTTCTCCCATAATGGCATAGTCTTTCAGTTTATCACTCTTTATCTCTTCCGATGCGGCAAGTATGCCCATGGCAATAGGCAAGTCATACGCTGAGCCTGCCTTGCGAATATCGGCAGGTGACATGTTTATTATAACCTGTTTTCTTGGAAACTTGTATCCCTTGTTGCTGAAGGCGGAAAGAATACGTTCATGACTCTCCTTTATGGCTACATCAGGAAGACCTACCATAAAGAACTTGATACCACTGGAGATGTTCACCTCAACGGTGATAATGGTTGCTTCAATGCCTTGCACTGCCGCACCGTAAGTTTTTACTAACATATTTTGAAATTAAAGAAATCTCAGTCTTCGGCACTTTGATTTTTTAATTTCGCTATGACAGTTTCATTTCCTATAGTCTCTTCATGAAGTTCAGTAAGAATCTCTGCATCCATAGGGAGAAAAATGTCAACTCTTGAACCAAACTTGATGAAGCCTAATTGCTGGTTTCTTTTAGCCAAAGCACCTTCCTTGGCGTATGTTACAATACGGCGTGCCAAAGCACCTGCGACCTGACGGACAAGTATCTTTTGTCCGTTTGACGCTTCAATGATGACTGAGGAACGCTCATTTTCTGAACTTGACTTAGGAAGATATGCGGCCATTTTACGTCCGTTCTGATGCGATACATGGAGTATTTTTCCAGGTATCGGGTACCAGTTTGCGTGAACGTTGAAAACACTCATGAATATTGATACCTGCATACGTTGCTCATGAAAGAAAACATCCTCCATAACAGGCTCTATTACAACAATAGTACCATCGGCAGGAGCAATTACATAGTTGTCATCGGCAATAAGTATGCGGTTGGAGATTCGGAAAAAGTATGTAAAGAATATGAATGTGATTACAGAAAGGGCACAAATGACAATAGGCAATACAATAGAGGTTGATAGAATGAACAATGCCCCGTTAATCAGAATAAGTGTGAATAACAGGATAAGTAACAAATGTCTGCCCTCTTTGTGAATCTTAACCATAAATTACAGTGCTTTAATAATTTCAAGATAAATATAAATGACGGGAGCGGCAAGCAACATACTGTCAAAGCGGTCAAGCATACCTCCGTGTCCAGGTAATATGTTTCCTGAATCCTTTAATCCCGATGCCCTTTTAAGCATTGACTCAGACAAATCTCCGTATGTGCCAAAAATAACAACAAGTATTGCATACACAATCCATTGCCACATAGGTTCATTGTTGTATATGGCAATACCAACCCCTACGGCAATTGCTGCAATGGCACCGCCTATCTCTCCTTCCCATGATTTTTTAGGAGATATGCGCGGAATCATTTTATGCTTGCCAAAAGAACATCCAAATATGTATGCTCCGGTATCAAATGTCCATATAAGAATAAAAAGTGCAAGCAGTTCAGTCCAATCTCTTGCAATAAAGTTAAGCAATCCAAATGGAAGTGCAACAACCGCTTGCCCGTAAATGGCAAATGCAAGATTATATGTAGGATGCTCATGACTTAAATACAACTCACTGATAATCAGCCCTACAATGCATAACATATAGATTATAAACGGAATAAAGCCGTGTATTTCAGTCGGGTTGTCTTTGAATGCACACCAAAAACAGGCAAAGAAGAGTATTGTTCCACAAATAATCATATAGACTGATGGAACACTTACATTCTGTTTTTGATTTACAATGTGGTAAAATTCCCTCATTGCCAGAATATTGAAGATGCCGAACAATGCAGTGAAAGTGTAGTATTGTTCTTGGAACAGAATACTTGCAACCACCGCCGCAACAAAAATGGCACCCGTTATGCTTCTTTTTACAAGATTATTCATCAGTTTCTTCTTGTTTTTTCTTTGTTTTTCTTGCTTTCTTTGTTTTTTCCTCTTCCTGCTTCTCGTTCAACTCAGTTATTTCATCCATACGTGTTTTCCAAGGTCTTGGACCAAAGATACGTGTTACGTCATCAGCAAATATAACCTCTTTCTCTACAAGAATGTCAGCAAGTTCAGCATGCTTTTCTCTGTTTTCCTCAATAATTTTAACAGCACGTTCAAACTGTTCTTGCACAATCTTCTTAATTTCAGAGTCTATAATTTCAGAAGTCTTGTCACTATATGGTTTTGTAAATGAGTAATCAGATTGTGTTGAGTCAAAATAACTTATGTTCTTAAGTCTTTCACTCATGCCATAATATACAACCATTGAGTATGCCATTTTTGTGGCTCTTTCAAGGTCATTTAGTGCACCTGTGGAAACCCTGCCAAGTACTACCTGCTCTGCGGCACGTCCGCCAAGCAGTGAACACATTTCATCAAGCATCTGCTCTGTAGTGGTAAGTTGTCTCTCTTCAGGAAGATACCACGCGGCACCAAGAGCCTTGCCCCTTGGAACTATTGTAACCTTTACAAGAGGATTTGCATACTCAAGCAGCCAACTTACTGAAGCGTGACCTGCCTCATGAATGGCTATTGATTTCTTCTCTTCTGCTGTTGTAATCTTGTTCTTTTTCTCCAATCCGCCTATTATGCGGTCAATTGCATCCATAAAATCCTGACGGTCAACCGCTTTCTTGTTTCTGCGGGCGGCAATAAGAGCCGCTTCATTGCAAACATTGGCTATGTCTGCCCCTGAAAATCCTGGGGTTTGTTTTGCCATAAGGTCAAGGTCAACTCCGTCAGCAAGTCTTATTGGTTTAAGGTGAACTTCAAAAATCTCCTTACGTTCATGAACATCAGGAAGGTCAACACTTATCTGGCGGTCAAATCGCCCTGCCCTTAACAGAGCCTTGTCAAGTATATCGGCACGGTTAGTGGCGGCAAGAATAATAATACCGCTGTTTGAACCAAATCCGTCCATCTCTGTAAGTAATTGGTTAAGAGTGCTTTCTCTTTCATCGTTTGCATTGAATGAAGGATTCTTTCCTCTTGCCCTACCTACAGCATCAATCTCATCAATAAATATTATACAAGGTGCCTTCTCTTTTGCCTGACGGAACAAATCCCTTACACGTGACGCTCCAACACCAACAAACATTTCAACAAAGTCAGAACCGCTTAAAGAGAAGAAAGGTACATTTGCCTCTCCTGCAACAGCCTTTGCAAGCAAGGTCTTACCTGTTCCCGGAGGACCTACAAGAAGTGCTCCCTTAGGAATTTTGCCTCCAAGGGTGGTGAATTTGCTTGGATTCTTAAGAAATTCAACTATCTCCTGTACCTCCTGTTTTGCCTCTGAAAGTCCGGCTACATCCTTAAATGTAACCTTCATTTTACTTGAGCCTTTTTCAATAACCTGAGCCTTTGATTTTCCAACGGAGAAAATACCTCCTCCGCCTCCGGCCATGCGACGTGAAAGAATAATCCAGAACAGAATAAAGATAAATATAGGACCGAATGACCATAGGAATGTTCCCATGTAGTCCTTCCTTTCTTCATATTTTACGCTTATTGTATTGCCTGTCTTGGCAGTGTAAACAGTAAGAAAATCGTCCAATTTTTCAGCAGATGGAACCTTTGATGAAAGTTGTGGCTTTTTGGAATATTGTTTTGCTCCTGCCTCACCTAAGACTTTGATTATTACTACTGAGTCATCAATAAGGCTGACTTCTGCAATATTCTCATTGGTAATGAAGTTTATTTTATCTACATATCCGCTGTCAATGTAGGTTTGCAACTCTGAGTATTCAACCTCCTTTGTGGGAACGCTGGTATCGCTGAAAACCAGATAAATCAGGAATCCTGCAATTATTATATATATCCAAGTAAGGCTGAACCAAGAGTTAGGCTTGCCTCCGTTGTTGTTTTCATCAGGTATGTTTCTTCTTTTTCTTTTGTCTGCCATATTAGTCTAAATCAGCTATTTCCTTTAATTTTGCATCTGCCCAAAGATGCTCCAAATCATAAAACTCACGTGCAGGACGTTGCATAATGTGAACCATAATATCACAATAGTCAGCAACTATCCATTCACAATTTTCAAAACCCTCCATTGCCATAGGCTTAACCTTTATAGCCTCCCTGACAAAGTCCTTCAGTTTGGTTGCAATGGCATTTACATGTGTGTTTGAATTGCCTTCACATATAACAAGATAAGAGCAAAGGGTATTGTCTGTCTTCTTTAGGTCAGCAACTACAATACGCTTACCCTTTTGTTCCTGAATGCCGGCAATTATAGTGTCCAATAATTTTTTAGTTGTAACTTCCGCCATAATTCTGCAAAGTTAATATTTTTTTGCAATTTTTTCAGCAATTTCATCAAATGCTTTTGCTGTTATATTTTCAGTCATTGATACAGGTACTCCAGTATCGCCCCCGTCACATATACTTTGGACAATAGGAACCTGTCCAAGAAGCGGTAAATCCCTCTCATTTGCCAACTTCTCAACACCGCCACGCCCAAAAATGTAGTATTTGTTTTCAGGCAACTCTTTTGGAGTGAACCAAGCCATATTTTCAACAAGTCCAAGTACAGGAACGTTTATCTTATCATTTTGGAACATGTCAATACCTCTGACAGCATCGGCAAGGGCCACTTGTTGAGGTGTACTTACAACTATGGCTCCATCAAGTTTAATGGTTTGGACTACAGTCAGATGAATGTCACTTGTTCCTGGAGGCAAATCAATAAGCAGGTAGTCAAGTTCACCCCAATCAGCCTCAGTAAGCATTTGTTTTATTGCACCTGACGCCATGGCTCCACGCCATACAATAGCAGATTGTGTGTTTACAAAGAAACCTATGGAGAGTATCTTGATTCCATATTTTTCTATTGGTAAAATAAGCCCCTTTTCATTTGCGTAGGGAACGGCGTCTTCAATGCCAAACATTTTAGGGATTGACGGACCGAATATGTCAGCGTCAAGCAATCCAACTTTGTATCCCATTTTTGCCAACGATACCGCCAAATTGGAAGTTACGGTTGATTTGCCTACACCGCCTTTACCTGACGATACGGCAATCTTGCACTTTACCCCCTTAAGAGGCTCTTCTTGAGTGACTGTAGGTTGCTCAGGGTTTTTTATTGAAATGTTTCCTTTTATGTCAATATCTGAGCCTATGTATGTTAAAATTGCCGTCTCCGATGCCTTTACCAGTGATTTTGCCAATGGGTCAGTGCTCTTTAGAATAAGAGAGAATGAAACTTTGTTCCCCTCAATTCTAATGTTGTCCTCAACAATACCCATTTCCACAATGTTCTTTCCTGTGGCAGGGTGATTAACATGTTTTAGAGCATCAATTATAAGTGTTGGATATAGTCTCATTTCTCCTTTCTCCTTTCTCCTTTCTCCTTTATTTACTATTGCTTCTTCTGTTAAAACTTCTATAAGTGTCTGGTTCTATTTCTTCAGTAGGTTCTATAAAGGAATCTCTGTGTGAAATTTCAAATTTAATATACTTTATTTTCATACCCCTCTCAATCCATTGGCTTTCATAATAGGTCCTTATGCTGAGGATTTCATCTGCCTTACCTTCAGAATACAGGTCTGCCGTATCAACAAGGGTTTTGTATCGGTTGTCCTGTATCATTAGGTTTGTGTATGTGTAAAGAAACGGGCTGTCAGTCTTAAGATGTATTATTCCTGAAGGCTTCAGAATGTTTTGGTATAGAGCCATGAAACGGGTGGATGTAAGTCTTTTTCTCACTTTTTTCATTTGAGGGTCAGGAAATGTTATCCATATTTCAGATACCTCTCCTTTTTCAAAGAAACTCTCAATAAGTTCAATGTCAGTCCTAAGAAATGCCACATTGCCAAGTCCTTCAACATTTGACTGCCTTGCTCCTGTCCACATTCTGGCACCTTTTATGTCAATGCCAATGAAATTCTTTTCAGGAAAAAGTTTGGCAAGCCCCACCGTGTATTCACCTTTGCCGCAACCAAGTTCAAGGACAATGTCACCTTTTGAGCCTCCAAACACCTCTGACCACTTGCCTTTATAGGGAAATCCGCCCTCATTGTGCAATCTTGCAAAAGGGTATTGGAAGACATTAGGGTAGGTCTCCATATCGGCAAATTTCTGTAGTTTGTTTTTTCCCATCAGTTGCTCTTTTCAATTGTCAGGCAAACGTTCTTTATACCGGTCAGCAGAGTGTCCCGCATGCCTTGAATCACCTCAAACTTATATTTTCCTTTTCTGTCAAACTGAATGTTTTGGGAAATGAGGACAGGCATTTCAAAAATTGAGACTCCTCTGCCTAAGAAATTGCCTCTGTTGTCTGCCAAATAACACTCAACAGTATCTTTTGCAATTAGTCCGTCAGGCGATTTGACATTTATGAACATCCAGAAATTCTGATACTTATACTCTGTGGTATGCCTCAGTGTTACAATGATGTTGTATTTTGTAATGGTGTCAGATATTACAGGATAGAATTTGGCAGGAGCGTCAATGCTCCATCCGTCCTCATTTATATCCTTGCAGTTATTGTACGCCACATTGTTGTTACACGATGCCAATATCAATGCAAATATTGGCAAACACACATATCTTATAATGATTTTACTGTTCATTGTGTTGCTCACCATTAGGTCTGTTTGGTCTGTTAAATCCTTTGCCTCCACCGTGAAAGTGGTTTTTGTTTCTGTTGTGCCTGTTTTGTCTGTTTTTGTCAAAACGGGTAAGGCTTCCTTCGCCAACGGCATTCTCAAAGTTGATTTGAGGCTCAGTATCGGTGTCAGCGGTTTGGATTTCCTTGACAGACTGACCGCTTTTGTTTGCGTTGATTATGTTCCACACCTCATCAAGAGGTATTTCAAGCAGGTCCTTAGGAAAATTCTTCTCTGCTGAGTATGTCATTTTTTTAGCAAAGACATCAAGTTTGAAGAAATAGTAAGGACCTTTAGCGGTTTCAAGTACTATATCTCTTGATGGGAATGCCTTTAACGCCTCTATGTAGTTGTCAAGTTCATAGTTCAGACAGCACTTTAGTTTTGCACACTGACCTGCAAGTTTTTGAGGGTTCATTGACAAGTCTTGAACTCTGGCAGCGTTTGTGCCTACTGATTGGAAGTTTGTCATAAAGGTGGAGCAGCACAACTCACGCCCACAAGGACCTGTACCTCCAATTCTGCCAGCCTCCTGACGGGCTCCAATCTGCTTCATTTCAATACGGACATGGAATGTGTCAGCAAGAACTTTTATAAGTTCACGAAAATCAACTCTTTGGTCTGCAATGTAATAGAATATGGCTTTATTTCCGTCTCCCTGATACTCAACATCGCCTATTTTCATGTCAAGTTCTAAGTCTTTGGCAATTTTTCTTGTCTTAAGCATTGCGTCATGCTCTTTTGCCTTTGACTCCTCCCATTTCTCTATATCGGCTGGTTTTGCCTTGCGATATATGCGTTTGACTTCATTACGTGATGTGTCATAGCCTATTTTCTTCATTTGAAGAGCCACAAGGTATCCTTGAAGCGTTACTACGCCTATGTCATGTCCCGGATTGGACTCAACTGCCACCACATCTCCTTTTTCAAGAGGTATGTCATTGGAATTCAGGTAGTAACCCTTTCTTGTGTTCTTGAACTGAACCTCCACATAGTTTGTTGTCTCTCTGTCAATAGGAATATCTGCAAGCCAATCATATACGCTCAGCATCTGCCAGGAACTCTTTCTGCAACCTTTTTCAGTAAGTCTGTTGTTACCTTTATCAAGTGTGTAATTCATAAATCTATTTTTATTACTTTTTTATTAGAGTCAGTAACTGTAAACCTAAATCAAACATTGTAAGTTTTATGTTTGCGTTACGCTCTATATCATCGTACGCTCTTGTAAAATTATCTATAATTCCCTCTATATTTGTTTCTGTGACAAATCTTTTGAATTTTTCAGTGAATGCAACCTCATCGGCACTTCTGTAATTAAGGTTTGGATTGCATAAATTTGCAATAAACACCTCTCTTGTAAGGTTGCAGGCGTAACCAAGAAACTCTAAAGTCTCCTCTCTGCTCTCTGATGCTGTGGCGGCAAAATCCTTAAGACCTACAAGGTTTTTAAGAAAAACCAGTCCCATCAACTCTCTGTATCGTTTGACAAGTTCTGTATTTCTGCCCTGAGAGTTCATTAAATCCAATGCCTTAATATAATTTCCTGCAGAAAGACGGGCAATGTCTTCAGGCACTTTTGTTGACAAGTCAGCCACAGAAATGTTCTTTATGTGCAGAGCCTGTGTCCTTGATGTTATTGTAGGCAACAGCATTTCAGGGTGTTCACTCACCAAAAAGAAAAGCGTGTCAGCAGGTGGCTCCTCAATGAGTTTCAACAGTTTGTTTGCCCCTTGCTCCTGCATTTTTTCAGGCAGCCATATTATCAGACATTTGTATTTTGCCTTAAAGCTTTTGAAACTCAGTTTTTTTGCAATGGATTCACACTCCGATACATAAATGGTGCCAATTTTCCCAGCCTCATTTATTCTCTCCATCCATTGATGCATATTAAAGTACGGCGATTCCAACACCATCTCTCTCCATTCATCAAGGAACTCTTCACTTGTACCGTTAGTGTTACCCTTGACAATAGGGTAGGAGAAATGTACATCAGGGTGAGCCAGTTTTGAAATAAGGCGGCAAGATTCACATTCTCCACAAGAATCGTTCCCATTCCTATGCTCGCAATTCAAATACTGAATTGTAGCCAGTGCAAGTGCAAATTTTCCTACACCTTCACCTCCCCAAAACAGTTGTGCATGTGGCACCCTCCCTTCATTAATATTCTTAATGATGTGTGCCTTTACCTCCTCTTGCCCTATGATGTCCTTAAATTGCATAAGGTACAAAGTTACAACAAATAAGAGTAAAACCCAAAAAAACATAGTTTTTTTGTAGAAATAAGGTTAGAGAGGAAATTGAGCTTGCTCAAAATTCCACTCTAACCTTATTTCAAACAAAACGAAGTTTTGTGGTTTTACCGAGTGCGGAGTTAACTTCTTTGCGACCAGCGGGAGCAAAAAAGTTACGGAAAATAACTTGTCTCATAACTTGGGATAAGTTGAAGAAGCAGTTTAATTTGATAACCGCTTGTCGCAAATGCAATTCTTTCTATAATAGCCAATTGAATAGCCATCCACTGATGATAATGAAAAGTGTTACTGTGCCGAAAAAGATACCTATCAGTTTCCAA
>JAZUKL010000041.1:0-7374 GCA_045643245.1 Candidatus Enterocola sp. | reverse complement strand
AGCATCGGCACCAGCATTAATAGCTGCATAGAAGCAGTCCATATCTCCTGCAGGTGCCAATAATTCTGGTTTTTTCACAATATAATAACTCTTAGTTGTTTGCTTCTAACTTTGCAACCTTTTTAATATATTCATTAATTTCAGATTGCATACTAGCAACTTTCTTTTCCATGTTTTCCTGTTTAATTTGATCAGAAATAAGTTCATGCTTTAAATCATAAACTTCTTTTTCTTTCTTTTCGAGTTCCTGTTCTAACTCTAAAACCTTTTTCTTCATTTTGAAAAAGTCATCAGCTGTATTTAATAACAATAATAACTGTTGATAATCTACACTCTGTTTACGAAAACTATCAATTTTAGAATATTCTGAGACTTTATTATTAATATACAAAGCAACTCTCTGTAAATATTCCTCGCTTTCGTGACCACTTAATGTATATGATTTACCGCCAATGATTACTTCGGTTTCGTTCTTTACTGACATGTAGTTATCTCCCTATAATCAACACAAGATGTGCTACTTCATTTATCGAAATTATACAACATATATTATATCAAAAAAAAGAGAGAAAACAATATTTATTTTTAAGATTCTATATAAGTTAATCCAAAATGCTCATAACAAAGCTTTGTTGCAACACGGCCACGAGGTGTACGATTAATAAGACCATTCTTAATTAAATATGGTTCATTAACATCTTCTATTGTTCCTGCATCTTCTCCTGTTGCAGCAGCTAAAGTATCAAGGCCGACAGGTCCGCCATCAAATTTTTCAATCATAGTTAGTAATAGATTACGATAATATTAATGTTTAATTAAAAAAATTATGAAAAAAATTTTACTATTTGTCAGTGTTTTAGCAGTATCAATGACTGCTATGTCACAAAGTTTTGTGTCAGCGACAGATGCCGCTGCCACTAAGGCAGAGTCTGCTTCTGTAACAGCCGATGCACAGGCTGCCGCCGCACAAGCGGAAGCAAAGCCTAATTATTGGAAAAAAGGTGTGGATTTAAGTCTTACTGGTTCTCAATCCTATGTAAGTAAGAACTCATCTTGGTCAACAGAGTGGTACAATGGTGGTAACAGTGCTTTATCCGGCTTATTTACATTGAAAAGCTGGTTCAATTATGAAGGTCCTCAAGGTCTTATGTGGGATAACCTTATTGACCTTAAGTATGGTATAGGAACAAACTTCTCAAAAGACGTTGCAGGCAGGGCTTGGCACCTTTCTGATGACAAGACAGCATTCTCAACTACACTTGGATATAACATAGGTAAGGGCTGGCATGTTGCTTGGAACGGTGATTTGACAACAACATTGTTCCAAAACTACTCAACCATTTCTGATAATAGGTCAAAGATGTTCTATGCTGTACCATTACAACCAATCAGAGATATGGGTGTCAGTACTGCTATGGCAGACGCTCTTTCAAGTGCATGCTTCTCTCCACTACGTTTTACAACCGGTGTAGGTGTTGATTACAAATATTCAAATGAAGAGAAGGGTATAGAGTTATCAGTATATATCTCTCCTTATACATACAAACTTGTATATGTTAATGATATGAGAAAGTTTGCCGCCATTAAAGATGACGGAGACAATGTTGATGGTTTGTATGTAACTTCAATCAGCGATATTGCCGGTATCGGACAAAACATTACTGACCAAGCCGCCTACGATGCAGCCATTGCTAAAGCACAGGAGGCACAAAAGGTTGCTGACTATGTTACTTTTTATCAAGGTATGAATGAGGCGGCAAATTATGTAAATCCAAATAAGATGAAGTCATTTAATCTTGGTAGTAGCTTTGATGTAAGATATCGTCAGAAATTCAACGATAACATTGCTCTTTCAAGCCGTTTGCAATTCTATACCAACTATATAGGTATTGAGGTTGATTGGGAGATTGCCGCTGAATTTACACTATACAAACTGCTTACAGCCAAGATTTCTGTCAATCCACGTTATGACAGTACTGTTGCTGAAAAGGTTGAAAATGGCAAGACTTTAACAGGTTGGGACCAAGCCAAACTTCAGTTGCATGAGTTGGTTAGTATAGGGTTGGCATACCGCTTCGAAAAGTAAATTTTTGATTTAATTGTCGTCTTCTGCGTTACGCTCATCTTTCCAATCCTCATTTGCGAAAGTAAACTCCGGTTGTAAAGATTTCGCAAGCCTTGAATCCAACTAATTAAATTAAAAATTGGGTAGCAGTAGGTTCTATTTATAATGATAAGTAGAACCTATTTTTTTTTGATTAGATTTTTTATAGAGTGGTTTTTTAGTGTTATGACCTACGAACACCATAACGCCCCGTGAAGCAGAACCACGTACAAAACAAGGCACGAACAGTTAGCCACCGTAGGTGGCGTATTAATATTTTTATTTTAGCAAATCAGGTCTTAGTTTGCGAGTGCGTTCAAGTGATTGCTCCAGACGCCATTCCGCTATAAGGCGTTCATTGCCAGATAGCAGAATCTCAGGAACTTTCCACCCTTTATAGTCAGCAGGGCGGGTATAGACAGGAGCGGAAAGCAGGTCATCCTGGAAACAGTCAGAAAGAGCCGACTGTTCATCAGAAATGACGCCAGGTATTATGCGAATGGTTGCGTCTGCTATAATAGATGCAGCCAATTCGCCACCTGTCAGAACAAAATCCCCAACAGATATCTCTCTTGTTATAAGATGTTCTCTTATGCGTTGGTCAATTCCCTTGTAATGTCCACAAAGAATAATGATATTGTTCATAAGCGACAACTGATTTGCCACTTTTTGAGTGAACATTTCGCCGTCAGGAGAAGTGTATATAATCTCATCGTAATTACGTTCAGACTTCAGGTGTGCAATAGCCTTATCAACAGGCTCTATCTGCATAACCATACCCGCTTCTCCTCCAAAAGGATAGTCATCAACACGGCGGTGCTTCAAATCTGATGAATAATCCCTTAAACTGTGAAGATGGACTTCCGCCAAACCTTTATCCTTTGCTCTTTTTATTATTGAATAGGCAAAATTGCTTTCAAGTAGTTCAGGTAGTACTGTTAATATATCAATCCTCATTTTATCCCGATTTTTTTTGCAAAAATAGGTATTTTTTGTTAATTTCGCTAAAATTGTTTGGCTTGTATGGAAATTAAGGAGCAAATAGAGAATCTGAGGACAGAATTGTCACAACATAATTATAACTATTATGTTCTGTCACAGCCCACGATAAGTGATTTCGAGTTTGACGCCAAACTAAGGCAGTTACAGGAACTTGAATCCGCTCATCCTGAGTATTTTGACCCGTCGTCTCCTACGCAGCGTGTGGGAAATGACCTTACACAGGGATTTACTCAAGTTGAACATAAATACCCGATGTTATCATTAGGTAACACTTATTCAGAGGCTGATATTACAGACTTTTACAATAGGGTGTCCAAAGGACTTGACGGAGAGGAGTTTGAAATAGTGTGTGAACTTAAGTATGACGGCACTTCCATTTCATTGACATACCAAAATGGTGTCTTGCAACGTGCTGTAACGCGTGGTGACGGACAAAAAGGTGATGACGTTACCGCCAATGTCAAGACCATCAGATGTATTCCGTTAAAGTTACAAGGCAACTATCCTGAAGAACTTGAAATGAGGGGAGAGATTCTTATGCCTTGGAAAGTATTTGAAGCATTGAATGTGGAGAGGGAAACGCAGGGTGAACCATTGTTTGCCAACCCAAGAAACGCGGCATCGGGGACATTGAAAATGCAGAATTCATCACAAGTGGCAAAACGTAAACTTGATTCCTACCTGTATTACATGCTTGGAGAGGAATTGCCTGCCAATTCTCACTATGAATGCTTAGAGGCTGCAAAAGGTTATGGATTCAAAATATCTGATGCCATACGCAAATGCAAGACACTTAAGGAGATTTTTGATTTTATAAAGTATTGGGATACAGAGAGAAAGAATTTGCCTGTGGCTACAGACGGCATTGTTCTTAAGGTTAATTCCTTTGCCCAGCAGAAGAAATTGGGATATACGGCAAAAAGCCCAAGGTGGGCTATCGCCTATAAGTTTCAGGCAGAAAGGGCGTTGACAAGGTTAATTGCCGTTACTTATCAGGTTGGCAGAACAGGTGTCATTACTCCTGTTGCTAATTTGGAACCCGTACAATTGTCAGGCACAGTGGTAAAGCGTGCAACACTACATAATGCTGATATTATTGAATCACTTGACCTTCATGTTGATGATATGGTATATGTGGAGAAGGGTGGAGAGATAATTCCAAAAATAACGGGTGTTGATATTAACAAACGCTCATTATTTGCTGAAAAAGTGCAATTCATAACAAAATGTCCGGAGTGTGGTGCTGAACTGCAAAGGCTTGAGGGAGAGGCTGCCCACTATTGTCCTAATGAAGACGGGTGTCCGCCACAAATCATGGGCAAGATAGAGCATTTTGTAAGCCGTAAGGCTATGAATATTGACGGACTTGGACCTGAAATAATAGACTCTCTTTATTCCCATGGGCTGCTTAAATCAATTGCTGACTTGTATCTGCTTAAGGTACAGGATATTGCAACGCTTGAAGGGTTAGGCGAGAAGAGTGCCAAGAAAATATTACAAGGTATAAGGAGCAGCGTTGAAGTGCCTTTTGAAAGGGTTTTGTTTGCAATAGGTATAAGATATGTGGGAGAGACTGTTGCAAAAAAACTTGCGTTAACTTTGAAAAATATTGATGCCATTGCCTCCGCTTCAATTCAGGAACTTACCGCAATTGATGAAATTGGAGAGAGTATAGCGGGTAGTGTCTATCACTATTTCAGAGAACAGAAACATATTGAACTTATTCAAAAATTGAAAGAGTTTGGTCTGAAAATGGAGACGGACTCTTCCAAAATGGAAAATTCAAGTGACGTTTTGGGCGGTAAGACTTTTGTTGTAAGTGGAGTTTTTGCTCATTTCTCAAGGGATGGAATTAAAGAGACAATAGAACTAAATGGTGGTAAAATATCTTCCTCAATATCTTCAAAGACAGATTATGTGGTAGCAGGAGAAAACATGGGTCCTGCAAAAAAACAAAAGGCTGAAGAACTTGGAGTTAAAATAATTGATGAGGATACGTTTATTGGAATGTTACAAAAATAGAAATTTGAACAAATTAAAATAATATTATTATGAGTTTTTTTGAAAAGTTCCGCATTGCTTTGGCAAAGAGAAAAATATCAAAATTGGGTAATGTAAGGAATGTAAGGTTTTTCAATTTGTCAGAGATTAAGAGTATAAACATTCTTTATTATCTTAATGAACCTCTTGATATTGATGCTAGAGAAAAATATAAGGCTGTCATTGCAATAATAGATGACTTAAGGGATAGGAAAATCAAGTGTGAATTCACTTTTTTTGCTGATAATTCTCTAATTGAGATGAAAAGAGTGAATATGACAGCCTTGACAAAACAGGATTTCTCTTCATTTAATTATTGTCCTAAAGACAAGTGTTATACAAATTTTATGATGGATGATTCTCAGGTTCTTATAAATCTAAGTCCTGTAACTTGTTGGCAACTTGAGTATCTGGCTCAGTATTCAAAATCTCAATTGAAGATAGCGTTGCAGCGTGAAGAGCAGGGTGCCAAGTATGATTTTCTGTTCAAACCTGATAACGCCGATGCTGATAGTTTTGAAATATACAAGCAAATATTACAATATCTTGATACAATTAATAAATAAGTAATTTGAAATTAGTTGTAAATTTTATTATCTTTGCACGTTTGTAAAAAATACAGAAGTGATGGTTAATTTACAAGGCATGGGAGTGGCTCTTATAACTCCTTTTAAGGCTGATGGGTCAGTAGATTATGATGCACTGTTACAGTTGGTTGGCTTTCAGCTTGACAATGATATAGACTATATGGTTGTGCTTGGTACAACCGCAGAGACTCCAACCCTTACAGAAGAGGAGAAGTCAAAGATAAAGGAACTTGTCATAGGCAAGGTTGCCGGTAAGGTTCCTGTTGTGCTTGGACTTGGAGGAAATAATACTGCCGCACTGGTCAATCAACTTAAGACAGGTGATTTCAAAGGTGTTGATGCTATTCTTTCAGTTGTACCTTACTACAATAAACCATCACAAGAGGGTATATATCAGCATTATGCAGCAATTGCGGCGGCATCGCCTGTGCCAATTGTACTCTATAATGTTCCTGGCAGAACAGGAACAAACATGACAGGAGAGACCACACTCCGTTTGGCAAATGATTTTAAGAATATCATTGCCATTAAGGAGGCTTCCGGTAAAATGGAGCAGATAGAGTACATTATGAAGAACAAACCAAAGGATTTCCTTGTTATTTCAGGTGATGACGGTATTGCATTCCCTCTGATAACACAAGGTGCTTCAGGTGTCATTTCAGTTATAGGAAACGCTTTCCCAAAGGAGTTTAGCAGAATGGTGCGTCTTGCTCTCAACGGAGATTATGAGAATGCACGTTCAATACATCACAAATTCACTGAATTGTTCAGTCTGTTGTTTGTTGACGGCAACCCGGCAGGTGTTAAGAGTATGCTTAACGCTATGGGAATGATTGAAAACAAGTTACGCTTACCGCTTGTACCGACTACAATTACCACATACCAGAAGATAGCACAAGTTCTGAAGGAATTGTAGTCGGTACAAATTCTTTTATACGGGGAGTACCCCGAACCCCCTCGCTTCGCGTTCGGGCTAAAAGCCCTCTGTCGCTACGCTCCTTAGTTCTACGTATCAAAAGATTGCACAGGTTCTGAAAGAGTTATAATTAGTGGACGGTGGAGAGTGGACAGTGATTCTACCTCGTCATCTCGAGCGAAGCGAGAGATCTTTCAACTTTCAACTTTCAACTGAATTGTGTCTTCCTTGTAGTCTATTACAATGCACTTGTCTTTGATTTCTGCATCAGAGTTGACTATGAACTCAGCAATCTTGTCTTCAACATACTTCTGAATGGTACGCTTCAGCGGACGGGCACCAAATTGGACATCGTAGCCCTCCTTTATCATAAAATCTTTGGCGGCATCTGTAACCTCAATTGTAAATCCAAGATTCTCAATGCGTTTTGACACTTTTGCAAGTTCTATGTCAATTATTTTGGTGATAGATTCCTTTGAAAGGGAGTCAAATATTATAACTTCATCAATACGGTTGAGAAACTCAGGAGAGAATGTCTTTTGAAGAGCCTTCTTAATTACGCCCTCACTGTATTTTGTGTCAAGCACACGGGATTGGGTGACAAAACCCACTCCTTGCCCAAATTCCTTAAGTTGGCGTGTGCCTGCGTTTGATGTCATTACAATAATTGTATTCTTGAAATCAACGGTTCTGCCGTCTGAATCGGTCAGTTGACCTTCATCAAG
>JAZUKL010000040.1:0-7118 GCA_045643245.1 Candidatus Enterocola sp. | reverse complement strand
AGGCTGCTCCGCCCCACAATTAGAACATATGTATGCTACCTTACTTTTCACTAAACTACTTCCCTCCCCCATGCGCCTGTTACAAATCAACATCCGCCATAAGAATGCTTGCGGCATTGCCGATGGCTGACATTTGAGCGACAAGCAAATCCTTTTGTGCGGTCAGCACCTCCAGATACGTTCCTTTACCAAGACTCATTTTAGTGAATGTGGCATCGTAGGCTCTGGCAAGAGAATTAACCTGATTCTCATAATCGGGCTGTTGGCTACGATATGATTTCTTGGCGGCAAGAGCGTCATTAACCTCCTTGCCAGCCTTGAACAGCACATTACTGTAGGCATACTCAGTAGCACGCAACGCATGCTTTGAACTTTGCACCTCCGCTATATTTCTACCTGAATTAAATATTGGCTGCAACAGAGAACCCACAGCACTGAAGATAAGACCTCCGTTCCACCCTATATTTCCTGAAATGGAGATGCTTGGACAACAGTTTGCACGAGCAAGATTCATTGAGTAGAAGGCACGCTCAAGTTGATGTTCAACAGCCTTTACATCAGGACGAACCCTAAGTACCTGAAGATTAACGGCGTCAATATTGTTGCCGTTAATTACCGATGAATAAAGCCCGTCTCTGTCAATTGTAAGTTCATCTTTGCACAAAAGCAAACGCATGGCATTTTCAGCCTTAATGCGTGACAGCCTCAACTCCTTTGACTGTGCCACCGCTGAATAGTAACTCGCCTCAAATTGTGCTACGGCAGCCTCATCGGTCATACCTGCAATTTTCATGCTCTTCATAGTCTCAACAGCCTCAGCCCTGTTTACAACCGCCTCATCGGTTGTCTCAATTTGAGCGTCAATCATTAACAAAGTGTAGTAAGTGGTTGCCACTGATGATATTAACTCCACCCTTGCAGCCTGCTCATAATCCTCCATCTCCTTTTTTGAGGCATTGGCAATACGCTTTTTATTTGTAGTCCTGCCAAAAATATCCAACTCCCACGATGCCTGCCCGAATCCGTAAGAAAGAGACGGTTGCATACCACCGACATTTGTTCCGTAGGTAACGGAAGGTGCGGCATATATACTTGGCAGATATGCAAGTTTGGCACCTAAAAGCACCGCCTTTGCCTGCTCCACATTCTCGTGGGCTATTTTCAAATCCAAGTTGCTTGCCATTGCCGTATCAATGAGAGACAACAGGTACTTATCAGTAAAGATATCTGTATAAGAAGGTATCTTCAATGTGTCAACAGACTCATCGGTCTTTGACTTGAACTTACCGTAAATGCCGCAGGAACTCAAACCCACTGACAGCACAACAGCACTAAATGCTAATATTATATATTTCTTCATAATCACATAAATATTATTAAAGGAGAAAGGAGAAAGGAAAAAGGAGAGATATATCTCATTTACAACTTCGTTGTGAATTTTGTCGTGACTCGGCATAGTGAACAAGTTCACTCTGCTCTCGCTACTCCAAAATTTCTCATTTCTCCTTTCTCTAACGGTTTCACCTTCTCCTGCAGCCCCTCAAACACTACGTATAGTGCAGGAACCAGGAACAACAATCCTATACAGCCGAACAGCATACCAAACACGGTACCTGTTCCAAGGCTTATATTACCAATGGCACCGGCACCACTTGAAGTTACAAGCGGAAGCAGACCTACAACCATTGTACCTGCCGTCATCAAAATAGGACGCAGACGCAGTTTTGCCGCATTCAACGCCGAATCCACAATACTTTGCCCGCTCTTTCTAAGTTGCACCGCAAACTCAGTAATAAGAATACCCGTTTTTGACAGCAAACCTATAAGCATTACAACACCCACCTGTAGATAAATGTTGTTGTCCAATCCAAATATTTTTGTAAACAGGAACGCAAAGGCGATACCTGCGGGAACTGTAAGCATAATTGAGAACGGCAATAGGTAACTTTCATACAAAGCGGCAAGAATCAGATATATCAGCAATGCTGAAATACCGAATATTATTCCCATTGAACTGCCACCGCTCTGCTCTCTTGTCATACCGCCGTATTCGTATGCGTAATCTTTTGTAAGCACCTCTTTTGCGGTCTCATCAACAGCCTTGATTACGTCACCTGATGAATATCCTTCAGCCTGTGACGCTATGACCTTAATTGAGGTAAGCATATTGAATCTGTTAAGATACGCCACACCAAACATACGTGTAAGAGTTATGAATGAACTAAGCGGAGCCATCTTCCCTGACGGTGTCCTTACAAACATTGAACTCAAAGAGTTTTCTGTTCTACGGGCATCAGGCTTTGCCTGAACCATAACCTTATAAACCCTTCCGTACAGGTTAATATCATTTACGTATGCACTACCATAATAAACTGCCAAAGCGTCAAGCACCTCCTTTGATGACAGACCTGCCTTGCGGCATTTTGCAACATCAACCTGCACTAAATATTGCGGGTCTGACATTGAGAACGGAGTGTAGGCTGTTCCTATCTCTGGTCTCTTGTTCAACTCCTCAATAAACTCCTCTGATATTGCAAAAAACTCATTCATTGGAACACCTGTCTTGTTCTGAAGATTTATTTCAGCATCGGACGAAGTACCGTAACCGGGAATCATAGGCATCAGGAACGGAATAATTGTAACGTCCTTATACTTGCCGTTCAACTCACCTATCTGCTGCGCCACTTTCATTACTGACATAAACTCACGCTCGTCCCAATCCTTCAAATTCATAATGAAGCAGCCTGCATTTGAAAGGTTTCCTGCTGTAAATCCAAATCCGTCAATCTGACCTGTAATCCTTATGTCTTCTATGGTTGCAATGTCCTTGTATACTTCAGCCATATACTCAGCGGTTGACTTATTTGACGTACCTGGAGGCATAATTACATCACACATAAGCTGACAAGTATCCTCTTGCGGCACAAAACCTGTAGGAGTGGTCTTCATAACCCATAGCATTAGAACCACCATACCTGCAAACATAACAAATGATATCCAAGGATGCTTGATAAGCGGACGTATACCGTTCTGATATTTTTCAGACATCTTTACAAAAGCCTCATCAAAAGCCTTTGCAAAGCGTGCGTTCAACTCTCCAAGTTTGCTCTTCTTATCTTTATTGCCTGCCTTAGGCTTAATAAGTATTGCACACAATGCAGGAGAAAGCGTAAGGGCATTAATAGCGGAGATACCTACAGCCACCGCCATTGTGAGACCAAACTGACGGAAGAAAGTACCTGACGTTCCACCCATAAAGCTTACAGGAATGAACACCGCCATAAACACAAGTGATGAAGTTATTACGGCAGTTGTAATTTCACCCATAGCGTCAATAGCAGCCTTCAGTGAAGAGGTGTATCCGGCATCCAGTTTTTCATGTACAGCCTCCACCACAACTATGGAGTCATCAACCACAGTACCAATTACAAGCACAAGTGCAAACAATGTAATAAGGTTTATTGAGAAACCTGCCACAAGCATAAATGCAAAAGTACCTATCAATGACACCATAATGCCCACAAATGGTATAATGGTTGAACGCAAGTCATGTAGGAAAAGCCAAACAATAATGATAACAAGCAGAATAGCCTCTATCAAAGTCTTAAAAACCTCATGCATTGATGCATACAAGAAAGTGTTACTACTCTGAAGCACCTCTATCTTACACCCCTCTGGCAAGTCAGGTCTTATGCTTTCAATTAGAGCGTCAATATTGTTATTAACCTCAGTGGCGTTAGAGCCCGAAAGCTGATAGCAAAGACATACGGCACCAGGATGTCCGTTCACCCTACTGTCAAACTTATAATACTCACTACCTAACTCAATTTCTGCAACATCTTTCAGATATAGGACTTCACCGTCTTCACTAACCCTGACAATTATTCTCTTAAACTCATCAACACTCTTCAGACGTCCGCTATACACCATAGTATATTGGTATTGCTCCGATGAGTTTTCACCAAAAGAACCAGTGGCGGACTCTATATTCTGCTCTGCAAGAGCATTAAGAATATCACTTGGCGTAAGATTGTGTCCAAGAAGCACCTCTGGTTTAAGCCATATTCTCATTGAATACTCCGCACCAAACATTGAAAACTTACCAACTCCGTGGACACGCATAATTTTTGGTTTGACATTTATATTCAGGTAGTTACATAAGAACTTACTGTCATATCTGTCATCAGGTGAGTAAAGGGCAAAAATCTGTAGAATTGAGTTCATCTGCTTTTCAGTTGTAACACCGTAGGTCTTAACCTCAGCAGGAAGCAGTGATGTTGCCTTTGACACACGATTCTGCACATTGACCGCATTCATATCAGGGTTTGTACCCTGCTCAAAATATATGGTTATTTCTGCATTACCTGAGTTGTCTGATGTTGATACCATATACGTCATGTTATCAACACCGTTTATGGCATCTTCAAGAGGCGCAAGCACCGCATTCTGAATTGTTTGAGCGGAAGCACCGTAATAACTTGTTGATACTGAAACAGTTGGAGGTGCTATACTAGGATATTGCTCAATAGGCAATAATGTGAGTGAAACTACACCTGCAACCACTATTATAATACTTATAACAGAGCTGAGTACGGGCTTTTCTATAAATGACTTAAGTTGCATATCTTAATCCTCCTCTTTTGCTTCTGTTACAGGCTTAATCTTCATGCCACTGTACATCTTACTGACACCCTCAACAGCAATTACATCGCCGTCTTCTAAGCCGCCATAAACCGCATACTCCTTATCATTCAACCTTAGAACCTCAAGTTCAGCACTCTCAACAGTGTATATTGTGTCATTTTGTACAACCTTATATGCAAAAGTCTTATCCTGAATATCGTATGTTGCAGTTTTTGGAATTACAATAGCCTTTGACTTCATAGGAATCACAACAGTTGCACTACCACCTGATGTAAGAATGCCGTCAGGATTCTTAAATGCCGCACGAATACTGATTGCACCTGTCTCCTTGTCAACAATACCTGATATTGTAACAATTCTACCTTTCTTGTCATATTCAGAGCCGTCATTGAAAACAAGCTTACAGTCAGGCAACTTGTCTATAAGGTTTTGTTTTGAGCCTACCGATGACACTAAATACATATAATTCAACTCATTGACTGAAATATATGCGATAATTGTACTATTATCGGAAACAATGGTCAAAGGTTTTGACTGAGGACCCACAAGGGCACCCTGTCTGTAGGTGATGTTACCCACAACTCCATCGTATGGAGCCTTTATTATTGTATGATTAAAGTCATTCTGAGCGTGCAATTCTCCTGCCTTAGCCTCTGAAAGAGTGGCTTTTGCCATAAGATACTCATTATACGTAACCTTATATTGATGCTCTGATACAATATTCTTCTCCAACAACTCCTTTTGAGCTTGAACCTCAAGTTCCATTGTCTTGACCTGTGCCTCAGCACTCTCAACCTTTGCCTTTGCGTTATCCAAAATTGAGGCAAACTCCGTCTGGTTCAGCACAAACATAACTTGTCCTTTCTTAACAGACTGACCTTCAACTACTAACAACTCCTCAAGAGTGGCTGTAACCTGCGGACGTATTTCAACATCCTGACTTCCCCTAAGTTGTGCCGGCAACCTGTAATCAATGGTACATGAATCAGAATATACCGTCTTAACTTGTCTTGGCTGGGCAGGAGCCTCTGTCTCCTCTCTGTTTGAGCCACACGATGCAAACATTGGCACCATTGCCAACATCACCAAAAATTTTAGTGTACTTTTCATATTAAGAATTTATCTATTTTTTTGAGCGTGCAAATATAGTGAAAAACTTTAACTATTTAATCAATTCAGATAGTTTTGACTGCAAAGCCTCACCCCTCAGTGAAATAGCAACTATCTTTCCGTCTGGAGCAATCAGAACTGAAAATGGAATGGAATTAACTCTCCAAGCCTTTGCAATAGGACAGTTCCAGCGTTTGAAAGTGCAAACGTGGTTCTTCCAAGCAAGTCCGTCAGCCTCAATGGCGTTTTTCCACGCACCTGCATCTGAATCAAGAGATACGCTGAACACATCAAACTTCTTACCTTTATACTTATTATAGGCGGCAACCACATTTGGATTTTCTCCCCTGCAAGGACGGCACCACGATGCCCAAAAATCAACCAACACATACTTTCCCTTCAGGCTTGATAGTTTTATTGTCTTTCCGTCAGGCGTAGTACCCACAATTTCAGGAGCAACCGCACCTATTTCAATAGGGTTTGTAACCTTACTTCCAACCTCTGTCACTAATGCTGAATAAGGATATTTAGCGGACACAGAGTTATACAGTGTCTTGAACATTGGCTTATGAGCATAAAATTCATTTGAAAAATTAATGTACGCAAGCAGCAATGATGTAAGCAGTGTCTTGTTCTCCAAATAGAAAGTCTCCATCTCCTCCTTACTGCTAGTATTCACCTTATCCTGATGCTTTTTAAGGAATACCGCATCATCAGAACCTTTTGCCTCTGAAATCATCAAATCATAGTATGTAACAGACATTTTAAGTGTTACATTATCTGACGGCGATACGGCAAAATACAAGTGACGCCGCAGTCCGTTTTCCCCTGTAAAATTAAATGCAAGGCAATCAGCCTGTTTTATATCCAGATTCAAAGTGAATGTGCCGTCAGGGTTTATGGGAGTTGTTGTAATAAAGTCATTTGTAAGATAACTTACACTTACCATTTGTAACGGATTCTCCCCTATGAACGCACCCTTAACGGTAGCGGCAAAAGAGCCTGCCGCAACCAACAACAATGCAAAAAATACAAACAATCTTTTTTTCATACTATATAATGTCTTATATTTCCGCTCAAAATGACGGGAGGGGTTGTCCACTGTCAACTATTAGTGAGCTGTCTCCGTACGATAGGAAACGATACCCGTTATCCATCGCAAATTTATATATTGCTCTCCACTTATCACCTACAAACGCTGAGATAAGCAGAAGCAGGGTGCTTTTAGGTTGATGGAAATTTGTTACCAAACCTTTGACTATGTGCAACTTATACCCTGGCACTATGATAATTTGGGTGGAGCCGTGCAGCATATCCATATTGTTTTTTTGCAGATATGCCATTATGGCATCCAACGCATCTTC
>JAZUKL010000039.1:0-5602 GCA_045643245.1 Candidatus Enterocola sp. | reverse complement strand
TATCGCGCCGCGATGCTGGGTTCATTACCTTTGACATGAGGTTTACAGAGCCTAATGCAGAGCCTGTTATGGAGCAGAAGGCGGCACACTCTCTTGAACATCTGCTTGCCACATGGTTCCGCAATAATGACAAGATTAAGGTCGATGTGGTTTATGTGGGCCCAATGGGTTGTCTTACAGGTTTTTATATAATTATGCGTGATAACGGCTACACTGAGTTTTCTATGCGTGATTATATGCTTGAAGCCATTGATTGGATTATGGAGCAGACAGAGGTTCCTGCCACTACTCCTGCCACTTGTGGCAACTATGCACTTCATTCACTTGAGGGTGCAAAGAAGACTGCAAAACTCTATGCTACCAGAATTTCAGAACATTTATATACAGAATACACCAAGTTAGAGACCAAACTTGATAACGGAATGGATTTTGCGGATGCGTAGTAAAGGGGGCAGGATTTTTGTAAAAATAAAGAAAATGTGTAATTTTGTGCCATTATGTTAGGAACAATAATAAATACGGCTACTATTATCGTTGGAAGTACACTGGGTGCGGTTGCTCACTCCGGAGTTGGAGACAAATATAAGCAGGTTCTGTTCAACGGATTAGGGCTATGCTGTATAATGCTTGGTGTTAATGCCTCATTATCCAATATGGCAAAGAGTGAGTTTCCTGTTCTGTTTATTTTAAGTATTGCTATAGGTGGAGTAATCGGTACAAAATTGGATTTATCGGGACGTATTGACCGTATGAACGCCAAATTAAATGCTAAACAGGGAAAAGAGAATAATGCTCTTAATGGTTTGGTAACAGGAATCTTGTTATATACTATCGGAACTTTCAGTATTGTAGGTCCTGTATTGTCTTACTTGTCTCCAAGTCATGGTTGGGCGTTTAATGAGCCGGCTAATGCTTTTCTCTACACCAATGCAATATTGGATTTGGTAACATCTGTAGTCTTAGCCGCATCGTATGGATGGATAATGTTGCTTGCCGCACCTGTATTGTTCTGCTGGCAAGGTATGTTGTATTTTATTGCTTATCTGTTTGGTGATGGAATGCCGGAACAAATGCAAGTGGAGATGTGTATTGTGGGTGGAGTGCTTATAATAAGTTCCGGTTTCAGTATCTTGGGTATAAAGGACTGTAAGACGGTAAATCTTCTGCCTTCTTTGCTGGTTCCTATTATATTCTATGCTGTGGCGTCTTTGTTTTAAGACACTTCCGCAATCATAACCGCACTCTTTGGGTGGAACATTTGTTTCACTCAGGATGACGAGGGGGTAAAATTCAAGGGTCAGAGATTATGGAAACAATAGAAATAGAAGGACATAAATTTGCAAAAGCACTGGATTGCAGCGCTATTGACCGCAGGATAAAGGAGTTGGCACAGCAGATTAAGGCTGACAATAAGCCTGATACCCTTTATATATGTATGCTTAACGGCGGTGCCTTGTTCACCTTTGCCGTTATGATGGAGATGGGTGTTCCTAATGAGATGGCGTTTGTCAAGTGGTCATCATACAGAGGCAATGAAAGCACAGGAAATATAACAGAGGAGATGCCTTTGACAACACCTGTCAAAGGGCGTGATATTGTGGTGCTTGAAGATATAATAGATACAGGCAATACAATGACCAAATTTAAGGAGTATCTACAGTCAAAAGGGGCTAAGTCATGTAAGATAGCGGTGCTTCTAAATATGAGAGGTAAAAGAAAGTTTGATATAGAGCCTGATTATGTAGGGTTTGAAATGACCGGCGGATTTGTGGTTGGTCACGGATTTGAATATGACAATAAAGGCAGAGGGCTGAGGGATATATATCAAGAAATGAGAAAGGAGAAATGAGAAATGAGAAAGGAGAAATGAGACTGCGAAGCTGACTGTAGGTAAATTTCCTCCCCTGGAGGGGAGGTTAGGAGGGGACCTTTCTCCTTTCTCCTTTCTCCTTTCTCCTTTCTCCTTTCAATTAATAATATGATTCTAGTTAATAAATATTGCCCCATTTGTGGTTCTCCGTTGGTACTGAAATCATGTATCGGGGAGTCAGAACTTGTACCGTTTTGTGAGACATGTAATGAGTATCGTTTTCCTAAATTTAACGTGGCGGTTTGCACTGCAATATTTAATAAGGATAAGACAAAAGTGCTGATGATGCGGCAGTACGGGCGTGAAAAGTTCAATTTTTTGGCAGGCTATATCAATATTGGTGAGACCGCAGAGGAGGCGTTGCCCCGTGAAATGATGGAGGAGATGCATATAAAGCCTTCTTCCGTCAGATTTCTTTATACCTACTATTTTGCCAAGACCAACACCCTTATGGTTAATTTCCTTACAACCGTTGATTCTGAAGACCTTAGCGGTATGTCCACATCTGAGGTTGATGAAGCCCGTTGGTTTTCCTACTCCGATGCCGTATTAAATGTAATACCAGGCGGAGGTGCTGAAAAACTGCTGAATTTTATAAAATGCGAGTTTATGTAGTAATAAAATGAGCAAACTTTTGGGGGTTTGATTTATTTTGCGTAACTTTGTTGTTCCCACCTTTGTAAAATGGTGGGAACAGTTGTATTGAATAATTAATTATAACTTATTTACTAACTTAAAAACCAAAAACTTATGAAGAAACTTATTACTATGTTGGTGACTATTGTAGCCACTACATTTGTAGGTTATGCAGCAAGTGGAGAGCAGTGGTATAGTTATACAGATAACCGTACCTACTGGATTCCAGCGGGTAGCAATGATATCTGGGTTTATTATGGTGAAAACCAGAAAGCCGTAGATATTAAGAACACTACCACCAGAGGTGGTCTGACTACAACAACCTACAACATTGTGAAAATTGACGACTATGCCTTTAATGGTTATGGTATAGTTGAGAATGTAACCATAGGGTCTGGCATACAGACTATAGGTGACCACGCATTCTTCAATTGCTCAAACTTGTCAAAAATCACATTCAAAGGAGCGTGTGCTAATATTAACGCAAATGCGTTTGTGGGTTTGAACGCACTTACTGAAATTGTAAGTGAGGCTACCTCACCTGTGGCGTTGAATGGCTTCTCCGCATATTACGGCAAAGTTAAGGTTACAGTTCCCAAAGGTACCAAAGCCAAATATCAGGCTACAGCCGGTTGGAAAGAGTTCACTAACCTTGTAGAAGAGGGAGAGACACCTCCTACACCAGTAGTTACATATATTAACATACAAATCCAACTACCTAATGAGTGGAACGCTCCCGCAACTTACACTTGGGCATCGGGCGATGAAATCAAGGCTATGACAAAGGCGTTCTCAATAGGTACTTTCACTTGGTGGAACGGTCAGATTAAGGCTAATACTAAGTTCCTTGTAAAGAATGGCGCTAATACAACAGATTGGACATACGCTACACAGGATTGCAAGGGTCAGTCTGCTGAATTTTGTATGGCAATAGGTGGTAAGATGGAGAGTGGCAGATATGCCGCAACCATCACTCCTTGTGTGGAGCCTCCTGCAAAAGAGCCATATATTGAATCATTTACAGTATCCCCAATATCTGTTCAAGTTGGTAATGCCGTAACATTTACAACCGTGACCAAGAATTTCAGCGGTACTCCTACACTTACTTATAGTGTTAAGTTTGGTACAGATGAGTTCAAGGCTGCCACAAGCCCATATACTCCAACAGAGGCAGGCTCATACACTGTAAAAGTTGTTGCTAAATATAATGCGGAGGAGGCAAGTTCCACTACCACATTTACAGCAACGGCGGTTCCTCCTGTTCCTGTTGTAAAGTACTATGCTAAGAATAACTGGGAAAGCAAGACGTGGACTTGGAAGGAGATGACAAAAGACGGTAGCGTCTATAAACTTGAAAAAGTGATATTTGGCGGTACAGGTTTCAACTTCAATACTAAAGCCGATGACGCCGATGCAAAATGGGTTTCAGCGGATAAGTTCACTGGTGATGCTATACAAGCCAACGATACTGTAAGCGTTACATACAATCCAACAGGTGATGTTGTTACTATGACATTAGTAGGCCGTCCTAAAGAGGCTGACGCTATTATTACTGCCATAAATATTTCAGGTAATAAGTATGTGGGTACAGAACTTACATTCACAGCCTCAACATTCGGATTCAAGAGCACTCCTACAATCTCTTACTCTGTTAAGAAAGATGGTGGAGAATACAAGACCGCTGAAGGTGGAAAATTCACTCCTGCCGAAGCCGGTGAATATATTGTTAAGGCGTATGCCGCAACTGATACGCAAGAGGCTTCAAAAGAGCAGAGGTTTACTGTGATTGCCGCACCTGTCATAAAGAGTTATGTAGCGGGTGAGTTTACAAGTTGGGGCGATGGCAAGAAAGAGTTACCTGCTGAGATAGAACTTGATGCTAAGAAATATGAGTTCAAGCAAATAACCGGGGATACTTGGAAAGGTGCTACAGCTCAGGGTGCTACAATGACCCGTGGCAACAGTGCTTGGAAACTTGACGAAGAGCAGAATGTTACTCTTGATGCAGATGTTAAGGGTGTATATAAGTTTGAGTTGGTAGGTGATGTATTTACTGTAACATACCCTAAAGATGAATGCACCTGGACTATGGTAGGTGACAACGCCTCCCTATTTGGCGAAACTTGGAAACCTGAACTTGCCGCAAACGATATGGAGGAGGTTGACGGTGTCTTTGTAAAATCATACAGTAACAAAACCTTTAAGAAGGGTGATAAGATTGAGTTCAAGGCTGCAAAGAACCACGCTTGGACAACTACTGTTCCATTAGGAGACAACGCAAGTTACACATTCACAGAAGATGGTACATTTGACATTACATTCTCTCTTGATATTGCCGGTGGTAAGGTGAACATTGATGTTAAGAAATTTGAGCCTGAAGAGCCAACTGTAACATCAATCAATATCTCAGGTAAAAAATATGTAGGTGAGGAACTTACATTTACGGCAACTGTGGCTAAATTCAGTGGTGAGCCTACAATAACCTACGCAGTTAAGCAAGGTGAGGGTGGGTATGAGCAAGCACAGGATGGCAAGTTCACTCCTGAGACTGCTGGTAACTACACCGTAAAGGCTACAGCAAAATACACTCCTGAAGAGGGTGATGCGGAGGAGGCTATTCTTGAATTGCCATTCACAGTTACAACAGCACCTGAGAGCATTGTAGTTAAACTACTTGCATCTTCAACCACTTGGTCAGAAGTTGCAATCTACGCATTTGACAATGCCGGTACTATTACAAAGGCTTGGCCGGGTGATAAGCTTTCAGCCGCAGAGGGTTGGTACAGTTACACCATAGAGGGTGAGCATACGGGCTTGCAGATAATCTTCAACAACAATGTTGCAGAAGGAGCGTCACAAACAGCGGATACCCCTGTATCAGCATCTACATGTTATGAGTTAGGTGCATACGATGAGACATCAGGCACATTTGCTCTGAACACACGTGAGTGCACAGTTCCTCAAACCACTTGGACAATGGTAGGAAACAGTGAGACTTTGTTTGGTGAAAAATGGAATCCTACGCTTGAGGCGAATGATATGGAAGAGGTTGAAGGCGTATTTACAAAGATTTATACTAATGTAGAATTCCTTAAG
>JAZUKL010000038.1:0-2530 GCA_045643245.1 Candidatus Enterocola sp. | reverse complement strand
ATTGCAGAGGCTATTATTACATTAGCAACAGGTCTTAAGTATGCAATATGAAAGGCACCATGGTCCGTTGGTCCATCCTGTCCTACCAATCCGGCACGATCAAGACACAATACCATATTAAGATTCTGCAAGGCAACATCATGTATTATATTGTCATACGCCCTCTGCATAAATGATGAGTATATATTGCAGAAAGGCATCATGCCCTCTTTTGCAAGACCTGCAGAGAATGTAACGGCATGACCTTCAGCAATACCCACATCAAACACTCTGTCAGGCATTTTCTCCATCATAATATTCATTGAGCAGCCCGTAGGCATTGCAGGTGTTATACCAATAATCTTTTCATTTTTCTCCGCCAACTCAACAAGGGTATTTCCAAAAACATCCTGATACCTTGCAATACCTGATTTGTCAGACTTAATTCGTTCACCTGTTTCCCTTATAAACAAGCCTGGTGCGTGCCATACGGTGGCATTGTGCTCGGCAGGTCCGTAACCTTTGCCTTTAACTGTCTTTATATGAAGCACTTTTGGACCTTCAAAATCCTTTATGTCATTCAACACCTTAACAAGCTGGTTTACATCATGCCCATTTACTTGTCCAAAGTATCTTATATTCAAACCCTCAAAAATATTATGCGAACCCGATGCTGCATTCTTAATAGAATTGCCCATTCGCACTAACTTATTCCTCTTATTGTCATTCATCAAGCCTATCTGCTTAAGCAAATGATAGCCCTTAAATCTAAGGTTATTGTAGAATTTAGAAGTGGTAATGTCTGTAAGGTATTTGCTCATACCGCCAACAGGCATATCAATTGACATGTTGTTATCATTAAGTATAATAAGCAGGTTGTTAGGATTTACGCAAACATTATTAAGACCTTCAAATGCAAGTCCGCCCGTTAAAGCCCCGTCTCCTATCACCGCTATTACTTTACCGTCATTATGCTCCATCTGATGAGCCACAGATATTCCTAATGCCGCCGATATTGAATTTGAAGCATGTCCTGACACAAATGCGTCATACTCACTCTCCTTAGGGTTAGGGAATCCGCTGATACCATGGAACTTACGATTTGTACAAAAAACATTTTTCCTGCCTGTAAGTATCTTATGTGCGTATGCCTGATGTCCTACATCCCATACAATCTTATCATTAGGTGTATCAAAAACATAGTGGAGAGCAACCGTAAGTTCCACTACACCAAGGCTTGAAGCAAGGTGTCCCGGATTTGTTGAAAGTTCATCAATAATGAATCCACGCAGTTCATCACATAACTGCGATAACCTGCCCTTATCTAACTTCCTCAAATCAGACGGATATTCAATAGTTGACAGTATAGAGTATTTACTTTCAATCACAGTACACCTACCATTTTTTAATAATTTTGCAAATATACTAAAATAAGACAATAAATAATTGTAACTTTGTACGATATTTATCAACCAATCAAAAATAAATGCTTCTAAGCACAATTGTAAAAACAGAATCAAGACTGAGAATAAAACATTCTGACAAATGTTTGTTCCTTGGTTCATGCTTTGCTCAAAACATTTCTGACAAGGCTGTTTACTATGGTTTTAATGTTTGCCATCCGTTTGGAGCGATATATAACCCTGCATCGGTGCTTAAATGCCTTAATATTCTTAAAGATTGCTCCTTGGTCAGTGAATCTGGCCTTATTTCTGACAGAAACTTGTTCAGCCATTATGACTTTCACAGCAAATACTCCGATACAGATAAGGCGGAAGCGGTAAAAAAAATGAATGAGGCGGTGTGTAATGGACATCAATTTCTTAATGAGGCTGATTACATTATCATCACCTTTGGGACCACAGGCATATACAAATTAAAAAGTAACGGAATGGTAGTTGCAAACTGCCATCATACAGACCAAAAGGAATTTATTAGAGAAAACTTGTCAATTGATTGGATTACTGATAATTACACTGATTTTACAAGGCAATTTCCAAATAAACGATTCATATTTACGGTTAGTCCAATTAGGTATCGGAAAGATGGTTATCACCAAAGTAAACTGAGTAAAGCGGCTCTACTGATTGCTATTGACAGAATATGTTCACAGAATGCAAACTGCTCATATTTCCCAAGTTATGAGATTATGGATGATGAACTCCGAGATTACCGTTTTTATGCCGCTGATATGATTCACCCGTCCGATGTTGCCATAGACTACATTTGGGAGAAATTTGCTGACACATATTTTACAGAAGAAACCAAACTTAAATGCAAGGAATTTGAAAAAATCAGACTTTCAGAGAACCACAAAATTAGTTGAAAGTTGAAATTTCACTACTCTTTATTTCTAAACTTTTCCGACATTAATTCTTCAAATGGTAGCCCTGTTAGTTTTGTCATTTGCTTGAACAAATACCATAGGGCTATTACCATAACAATAGTGGAAGGTAAAGCAATTACAGGGTAACTTAGAGCAGTAAGTTTGCCAAGTTCCTGATTAAAAGCCTCTGTGCCGGCAGGGCTTGTTACAATAATTTTGGTTAGA
>JAZUKL010000037.1:0-21009 GCA_045643245.1 Candidatus Enterocola sp. | reverse complement strand
AGCAACAAGTGAAGCAAGTTTGTTACCGTTGTGAATGTAGGAAACTGTTGCAGGAGCCTTTACAAACTCGTATGCACCAAGTTCCATTTTTTCACCTGTAACACCGCTCTGTGCTGTAATAAGCTCAGCAACTGTACGGTCACCTATCTTAACATTTTTAAGTTCGTCAAGGCTTGCAGGCATTTTTTCCATAGCGGCATCCAATACTTTTTGTGTAAGAGCTATGAAATCTGCATTTTTTGCAACAAAGTCTGTCTCACACTTGATGCCTACAAGAGCGGCAAATCCGTCTTTGTCAGCGGCAAGTACGCAACCTTCAGAAGCATCTCTGTCTGAACGCTTTGCGGCAATAGCCTGACCTCTTTTCCTAATAAGTTCAATTGCTTTTTCAAAATCGCACTCAGCCTCTGCCAATGCGTTTTTGCAATCCATCATGCCGGCTCCGGTCATTTTACGAAGCTTGGCAATATCTGCTACTGTTACATTTGCCATAGTATTATTCCTCCTCTTTCTCTGATTCTGATTTATACTTGTCAGCAAGGGCGTTGTTAAGAGCACCCTCATTGCCTCTCTTTATACGCTGACGAGCAGGTTTTCCTGCACCGCCTTTTTTCTCAGCCTTTGGAGCCTCAGAAGCCTCTTGCTCTGCCGCTTCAGCCTCTTTCTCTACCTTACGCTGTTGAAGTCCCTCTTGAACGGCAGCGCAAACTGCACCAAGAATAATGTCAACTGATTTTGAAGCATCGTCGTTTGCAGGGATAACAAAATCAATATCGTTAGGATTAGCGTTTGTATCAACGATACCAAATACAGGTATACCAAGGCGTTTTGCCTCTTTAACTGCTATATGCTCCTTAACAATGTCAACTACAAATAGTGCGGCTGGCAGACGTGTAAGGTCAGCAATTGAACCAAGGTTCTTCTCAAGTTTCTCTCTCTGACGTGCAATCTGAAGTTTCTCACGCTTTGAAAGGTTGTCAAATGTACCGTCTGATGACATTCTGTCAATGTTAGCCATCTTTTTAACGGCCTTACGAATGGTTGTAAAGTTAGTAAGCATACCACCGGCCCAACGCTCAGTAATGTAAGGCATGTTGACTGCTGTAGCCTTTTCTGCTATAACATCTTTGGCTTGTTTCTTTGTACCTACAAAAAGAATCTTCTTGCCTTGTCTTGCAAGGTTCTCAAGTACGTCAGCAGCCTCGTCAATCTTTACTACTGTCTTGTTAAGGTCAATGATGTGAATACCATTCTGCTCCATAAATATATAAGGAGCCATTGCAGGGTTCCACTTGCGTTTCAGGTGTCCAAAGTGACATCCGGCGTCAAGCAAATCTTGGAAATTTGTTCTTGCCATAATTTTAAGAATTTAAGTTGTTGTTATCTGTTAAATATTTTTTCTTGGATAATATCAATCTATAGGTAGTTGCCAAATGCAAATCTTATAGATTTAGATACAAACACCCTCTAAGTTAGAGCGTTAGCCTTGTGTGTGGCGTTGCTTCAGGTTAAGAGGAGAATTTCAAAGAGCATTATCAAAACCACCCCGATACAAACGGCATCGGGGTAGTGTGATATATTGCAAACATTAACGCTTGCTGAACTGGAAGCGCTTACGTGCCTTTGGCCTACCTGGCTTCTTACGCTCAACCTCACGTGGGTCACGAGTCATAAAGCCTTCAGCCTTAAGAGCAGGCTTGTTTTCAGGGTCAATCTTAACAAGAGCACGTGCAATAGCAAGTCTCAAAGCCTCAGCCTGACCTTTGCTGCCACCGCCCTGCAAGTTAACCTTTATATCAAATTTGCCTTCTACGCCCAATTTTGCAAGAGGTTGCTTAACTACATACTGAAGCATACCTGATGGGAAATATACGGCAAGTTCTCTGTCATTAATGGTAATGTTTCCTTTGCCCTCTTTCACATATACACGTGCAATAGCGGCTTTTCTTCTACCTAATGCGTTTGTTATATTGGCTTGTTCCATATTATTTCTTAATTAAGAGCGTTAATATCAATTGTTTTAGGGTTCTGAGCCTGATGAGGATGTTCCGGACCATCATATACATAGATGTTCTTCAGTATCTTGTCACCAAGTTTGGTCTTAGGGAGCATTCCCTTGAGAACCTTCTCAAAGTAATATCTTGAGCCCTTTGCCTGAAGTTTCTTTGGATTCCATTCACGCTGACCGCCAGGATAACCTGTAAATGTCAGGGTAATGTGGTCTGTCCACTTTTTGCCGGTAAGTTTCACCTTATCAGCATTGATAATAATAACATTGTCACCACAATCTACATGAGGGGTGAAGTTTGGTTTGTACTTACCTCTTGCAATTTTGGCAACCTTTGAGCAAAAACGACCCATTATTTGGTCTGTTGCATCCACTACAACCCATTCTTTGTTAACTGTAGCGGCGTTTGCTGAAACTGTTTTAAAACTTAAAGTATCCACTTTATTAAATTTTTTTCCGTTAATAACTAGTGGCAATAGCGGGCATAAATCGGAATCATCTTAGGCTAAAAGATGTTTATACCTGATTATCAACCACTTGAGTTTTTGGATAAATAATCGGACTGCAAATGTACAACAAATCCGATACAAAACCAAAAAAATGTGAGGTATTTTTTTGCAAAAAAACTCCCGTCTCACAAGAGTGGGGCGGGAGCAATAGAGTAGTATGTAAATGAATTACACTGGAACAGAACCTAAAAAATTGATGTATCACCTGGCTCTGGAGGAGGTGATGATGGTCTCATAACATCTGTTTCCAAATCCAATTCAATAAATGATATTTCCGGTTTTTCGTATTTCATGACCACAAAGGTATTAATAAATTTTAAAAAAACAATTAAATTTTATCTTAAAATTTCAATTTTAACACTTTTACCTTCAGATTCAACCCAATATGTACCCTTTTGTATTGCTTGGAATTCTATGGATTCACCATTGCTTATACCATTTGTTATGGCATTTATAGTGTTTCCAATAGTGTAAGGTTTACCTGAAGCAAGTTGGTCAATGATTATTTTATTGCCGTCCTTTACATAAACTGTAAATTGATTGTCACCTTCTTTACCGTTAGCAGATGTTGTAACATCACTATTGCCAGCCATAATACGTAGTGAGTAGATGCTTGTTGTGCCTTTTGCAAGAGCAATTTCAGCAAATTCTCCATCATTGAAGTTATGTATTGGCGTTCCGTCCTTTAACAAATACAATTCATTTCCGTCGAAATTTCTATTGTCCAACGATAATATGTAATTATCTGCTTTTGGAGCATAGAGAGATAGAGGTATATCTGCAACCTTATTTATATAAGGTGCTTCAAATACACTTAAATTGGAATTGAATGCTTTAGTGTAGATTTGTGGATAAGCGGTTGACACTTCCATCTTCACAAGGTCTTTACCAATAGTGTAAACATTTGGAGCCGATTCTGAAGCCTTGACAAACATTTGGTCAGCAAACGTAGAACTGCCGGCTTGAGCAAGACGAACACTATAAGTAGGAGTCTCTTCTATTTCTGTGCTACGTAACTCTCCGTAACTGCTGCGTTCTACAATAGCCGTATTAGACATGCCTTCACCATATTGAACGAATAAAGGTGATGAAACAGTGAACGCAGTTGACGCTAAATCAATAGTCAAATATCTGCTTTCTCCGTTAATAAATACTTGTGCAAAGATGTTTTCCGTTGATTCTATTCCAATGTTTGCATGGAACAGTTCAGAATTGCCGATACAATTCCAACCTGCATCTGTGGCTTTTTGTGAAGCGTATTCATATAGAGGTATTGTGTTGTCTTCTGTTACCAATGCACCATCTATGGTCTTATAGAATCTGTAAACATTAGGTCCGTTGAAATCAGTACCTATCATATATGATTTCCCTGTTTCCAAAACACTACCATTGGCAACATCACCCCAACCTTGTTTGCCTGCCGCTCTTTTATTGCCGTCATACTCGTTGATGATAAATGTTGCATCGTATGGCATGTGAGTTTCCTCTCCATTAACTACATGGTAAATTTCAGAAACAGATACAGGGAATGGAACTGCAAATGAATACCATTTCTTGTCACTGCCAAATCCGCTTGGATCCATAGTCTTGTCAATATACGCTCTTCCGGTAATTGTCAATTTACCGCCGTTCTCTTCATATTGACCGCTTGCACCAATGCCGGCGGCAAGCCCGAAGTTTACGGCAGTAAGGTCGCCCGTAAGCTCAAGGTCTCCGTTCTCCTCAATGTGTATGTTCTTAATCTTATATCCGTTGCCGTTGAATTGAACCTTATCTGAAACATTGACTATAAGGTCTTGGTCTTCAGCATCTTTCAGTAAAACAAGCTCACCTTCTGAAGCGTCCTGTACAGCATCGGCAATGGTCTCATATTTCTTGCCGTTAATCTCAACCACGCCGCTGTTATCAGCATAGAATGTGGTTATTGTAGTTTCACCCTCAATTACAAACGACAATAACTCAGCAGAAGTGTAAGTGGTGGTTTCACCGTTACACTCAACTGTAATATGGTCAAATACAGGTTCTCCTACACAATCTTGCTTAAGTGAGGATTTGAAGTTTATTTTTGCACCTGACTTATATGTGTTGTCATCATATTTTGTACCTGATACAAAATCTATTGTATGTGTCTGGCAATCAATATATTCACCATCATATTTTACGGTAACCTGACAATGCAGATTGGCAGTAAGAACAGTAGCACTTTGTAATGCAGTACCATACATTGAATAGATGGTAACTGTATAATCACCTGAATATTTCAAATTGTCAAGAACTTGCTCAGTTGCAAGTGGATTATCAATAACAATGTTACCTTGATCATCAGTACCCTCTTTTGTCCATGCTAACATATAGCCTGTAGCCCCGTCAACCGTATCCCAAGTAAACTTGGCAGAATGTGTTGACTCCTCCGATACCTTAAAGTTACTTGGACCAGGCAATGGCAGTGTTGTCGCTTTTGTTGATGTTGTTGTGTTCTCAATGTTATTGTACAAAGCGGTAATAGTGAATTCATAAAGTGTATTAGGTATCAAATCATACAAAGTGACAGATGTCTCAGTTGATGGCACATCAACTGTTTGTGGAGTGTCTGTACTTTCAGAAACCTTATACCTTATTCTGTAGCCTGTTGCATTCTCAACCGTCTTCCAATTCAGTGATGTTGTTATTGAACCTGGATTAGCATAGAAGTCAACAGGGGCAGGAAGTGGTGCAACCGTCATTGACAAGTTAATGATGTTGCTGCCAACTGTCATTGTTGATGTGTACTCTCCCGGCTCTAGCACTGTATTGGCTGATATTACATTGATATCTTCGCCAGATGCACAATAGTTTTCTTCTGTAGCACCCATTATTGATTTTGAAGGGGTGAACGGAGAACCTTCAGCATTTACAACGTTTGCTGACATAGCGGAGAAATCAGCCCTGAATTCTTTTGTAGGGGTTGAGCCTATGGTACAAGTTCCAAATTCAACCTTGGTGTCCTTTGGCTCAAAGTACATACCCTGCATTACGCTTATTCCCTTAAGGTCACAATAGAAGTTTCCGTTAAACGTAATTTTGAACTTGCGGACAGTTCTTGTTGTTGCCTTTATAGTTTGTGTACCTGTTCTGGCACGCTCAATATTTGTATGTAAATCCCACTCTTTTGTGGTTTCATTAAACTCATATATAGCAACATCAGGGGCATACATTGTCCCTTTTTTTGTTGATCCGGTTGCAACAGAGTAACTAAAATTAAGAGTTGGGTCATTCAGTGTTGTTTCAATTATTTTCTCTTTGACATTCCAATCCCATGCACATGGTTCAAGCATTCCACAATCCTCGCCTAACCTGACATCTTCAAATATTTCAGGAGCACATTTTGACACCTCTGTTGCTGCAGTGGCAGATATTCCTTGAGATGCCAAATGAGAATCGTATGTGGCAAATATGGTGAATGTGTATTCAGTGCCAGGTAGTAAGCCTACCAATACTGTACTAGTTTTTAATCCTCCCTCAATATAGGTTATAATACCTGTGGTCTCATTTTTGATGGCATATCCGGTAGCATTTTCAACTACATTCCAAGTAGCCGTCATAGATGTGTATGAAATGTCACTAAGAATAAAGGATGTAGTAGTAAGCAGGTCTAATGTTGTCGCTGTTACACTAGCAGGGTCAGTGAATACTTCACCACTAAATGCTTTAACGGTAAATGTGTATTCAGTTCCTAATTCAAGGTCAGGAACAGTATAGGTTCCAGTAAAATCACTTTGACTTATTGTCTTTACACTATCTCCGTAAGCAACAGTGTAGCCGTCTGCTCCGTCTATCTTGTCCCAACCTAAAACCACCGATGTGTAACTTACATTCTCAATGGTAGGTTCAGGTACTGGAAGTGTAACCATTGCCTTTACTGCCACATTATAGTCACCTATTGTAACTGTTGCTTCATTCAAACCAAATTTGGAGGCGTTGAATGTAACAGTTACCGCTTCCGTACTGTGTGCACATCCGTCTTCTCCGTAGGCACCAACCTTATTAGGACTTACGCTAAATGAAGGGTTGTTATCCTTAACAGTTACATCGCCAGCCATTGCAGAGAAATCAACATCAATAGTGCCTGTAGCAGTTTCTCCATTAACTACATTGCCCAAATCAAGTTCTGTTACTTGTGGGCTGAGATATATGGCTTGTAATGCTGTGATATTTGAAATAGTAGGAGTTGTTAAACATATAGAAGCCCCGTTTGAACGTTTGAAACGAATGAATTTACTATTCTCTTTTAATGTGAACTCTGCATTTCCGCTTCTTCCCGTTTTAGACCAACATTGTTCCCAAGAAATCCCGTCAGCAGACTCTTGAGCGGTATATGTGATATCTAATGTTGCAGTTACTGAATATTGAAATGAAACATTAGCCTTATATCTGTCAACTTGGACCGGACTTGACCAGTTTTCATTACTTAAAGTTATATTATCAAATGTTTGTGGGTCACAAAGTGGTGTCAGAGTGGTTATTTCATTAGATGTAGTGTAATTATTTGAAATCTCCTCATCTTCTTCCCCGTAATGGTATATTCCGTAAACATTAAATGCGTAGGTCTTATTTGTGTTAAGACCAATAAGCTTGGCAGATGTTGTCGCTCCGTCAAATTTAACTTCAAACGTGCCGTCAGTTGAAACTATATAGTAGCCTGTGGCATCTTCTATGGCATTCCAAGTGGCATCAACACTTGTATAGGACTCATTGGAAACTATGAATGAAGTTGAGGCTTTCAAGTCTTTTGTTGTTGTCTTAACCTCACACGCATCTGTATATACATCGCCTTTTATAGCCTTTACATAGTAGGTGTAGTCTGTATCAAGATTCAACTTATCACATACAAGCGATGTTGTGTTTGCATCCACTTCCTTGTCTGTGCCGTCAGTACCTGTGATTTTGTATCCGTCAGCACCGTCAATCTTGTTCCAATTAAGAGTTACAAAATGGTAATCAGGGGTGGCAGTTACAACCGGTACAGGTATTGTTACGGTTGCGGTAACCTTAATCTGCTTGTTGCCTACCTTAATGTAGGCTGTATTCAGACCCGCTTTTGTTGATTTAATTGTAACAGGAATGGTGGCTTTGCCCGATGCACAAGCATCTGTTGTAGCACCAATATTTTGGCTTGTAACGGTAAAATATTGTGAATCATCTCCGTTTATCAGGCTTACTTCCGCCGCATTTGCAGAGAATGGAATTTCAATATTCTTTGTAGTTGAAACATTGTTAACTACATTGCCCATATCAAATATTTCAGGAACTGCAAAGTATGGGGCTTGGCTAATGTTGGTAAGAGAAGCAGTATTCCCATAGGTGGGGTTGCAAACGCCTATTCTTACATATTTGTAATGATTTTTGTTTTCATCATAATATGAGACATTTGCAGTCATAGTCCCTGAACTTTTCTCTACTTTGGCAATTTCTTTCCAATTTGAATTATTTGAAGAAGCCTCTACAACGAATGCTGAAGATCCCAAGAAACCTTGTTCAATTGAGTAATTAAATGAAAATGTTGTACTATTTGAATTAAATTCCAACAATGGTATAGGACTAGTATAGTTGTAATTGCCTTTTGATTTGTTGCCCGAAACAGAGGTGTCATTTGCAATTACTTTGAATGTAGGATTTCCACATCCGCCACCAAGAATGGTAACAGGTTGAGACGTTGGTTGTGCTGTGGCTTCACTACCAAGATAAGCCGTTACTGTGTAGGTGTAAGATTCTCCTGAAATCAAACCTGTATCTGTGTATTTCAGTTCATCAGAAGCAGAGAACTCTTTGCTTAGTTCTTTATCTGATGTCAGAATGTATTTTGTGGCATCATTGACTTTAGTCCAAGATATGTCAGCGTGGCTGTATGATGGAGTGACGGTAAGAGTTGTCGGGGCTAAGTCTTTGGTCTCAACTTTAACGGAATTTGATGGCTCTGACCCAATTTCACCATACATTGACGTAATGGTAAAATTATATGTAGTGTGTAGAGACAAATCATTAAATGTGATGGAGGTTTGGTTTTTGTCAATGTTTCCTTTGAACAGTACTCCATTGTTATAAATACTGTACCCCGTAGCACCATCCACCTTATTCCACTCTAAGGTTGCACTTTTATATCCTATAGATGACTTAGGACAAGAAAGTGTTGGGGCATCAAGAGAACCTGAACCAGAAACAGTTGCTACAACCTTTCCGTTCATTTTAATATCTCCAGAGTAGTCTTTAATGGCTGTTGGTGTAAATGTTATTGTTACAGGATAGCAATATTTTGTAGCGGCTCCCACGGAAGCGGAGAATCCTTCAGGGCAAGACAGATTAGGTGTTGATGTTGCAAAAACATTAAATGTTTCAGATTTTGAAGAACCTGTAGCTACAGAACCGAAAACAAGGACTGAATTGTTAATGGCAAACTTAATGTTTCTATAATATCTATCTGTATTGGCTTTATTTGTAAAAGTTAAAGATGTCACTTCTTCATCAATTTCCTTACTTTTACCAGACCAATCGCCACTTGGTGGAAAATCATCATAAATAGTTGTATTGTTATTAGTTTTTATGGTTAATTTGTTTATAACCAAAGTTGATTTGGACATGACTTCCAAAGAGACCTTTGTAACGTGAAAAGTTCCACCTAAATCAAACGTAACACCTCCAGATTTTGGAATAGTAATTTCGTCTGAAATAACCTCAGTATCATATCCCCACACACTCATTGTGGAAACCAATAATGAAAATAACGTAAGTAGAACAGTCTTTTTCATAATATATTGTGTTAAATTTTTTTTACTAAAGATTCCTCGTTGCACTTGGAATGACGCGGAGGAACTCCTAAACAGGGCATAACTCACCCTATAACCTATTTTTGCAAAGTTAAGTAAATAAATGTTAAAAGAATAATTTGAAATGTTAAAAATTAGGCAAAATATTAGTTTTTTTTAACATTTCAGCCAGAATGTGCTGTATAGGGGGTTAAAACTAAAAAATTCCCCGATTTCAGCATCGGGGAATTTGTTGCAAAATAGTTACAACCTGAATATATGAGAAATCACATCACTTCTTGCGGTGTGCAAATCTGGTTTTGCCTGTTGATTTGGCTGATTCATCTTCCATAATCTTCAGGCAGTCTGCGTAAGTAAGTTTTTCAGGCTCTGTGCCTTTTGGAAGTTTGTAGTTGGTCTTGTCCTTGCATAGGTAGATGCCGTACCTGCCGTTAAGCAGTTGGACTGACGGGTCCTCATTAAAGGTGCGGAACACTTTATTGGCTTCTGCACTGCGTTTCTCATTGATAAGGGCAATGGCCTCATCAAGTGTAACTTTCAATGGGTCAACGCCTTTAGGTAGTGAACAGAATTTTCCGTCATGGCTGATGTATGCTCCAAATCTGCCTATTGCCGCCACTACGGGTTTGCCTTCAAAATCGCCTAATGTGCGTGGCAGTTTGAATAGTTCAAGAACCTCTTCAAGTGTTACACTCTCAATAGATTGACCTTTCTTAAGGCTTGCAAATTGTGGTTTTTCAGCATCGGAGGCACTGCCTATCTGGGCAACCACTCCAAAACGTCCTATCTTAACTGATACGGGCTTGCCTGTCTTGGGGTCTGTACCTAAAATACGCTCTCCAACTTTATGCTCAGCCTTTTGCTTAAGGCTCTTCTCTATGTTTTTGTGGAAATCCTTATAGAAACTGTCAATTGTTTTCTCCCATTTTGCCTTGCCTTCAGCCACCTTATCAAGGGTTTGTTCAACGTCTGCTGTAAAGTTGTAGTCAAGAATTGAAGCAAAGTCTTCTGACAGGAAGTCATTTACAACCATGCCGGTATCGGTAGGGATAAGTTTGCCTTTGTCTGCTCCAAACATCTCAGACTTAACGCTTTCAGTAATTTTATCGCCTTTAAGTTTGAGCATTTCATAGTTGCGTTTTGTTCCCTCTTTGTCTCCTTTTACTACATACTCACGTGATAATATGGTTGATATTGTAGGGGCGTATGTTGAAGGTCTGCCTATGCCAAGTTCCTCCATTTTCTTAACCAACGATGCCTCTGTGTATCTTGGCGGAAGTTGGGTGAACCGTTCTGTGCAGTCAATCTCTCCCGCTTTTAGCATAGCACCTTTTGTTACTAATGGAAGTGCCTCTGCATCAATGTTTTGTGTGTCGTCATCATTGCCTTCAAGATAAACTTTAAGAAATCCGTCAAACTTAATGGTTTCACCTGTGGCTATGAAATTGTATGCCTTGTTGCCTGAGGTTATAGTAATTATTGTTCTTTCTATTTCAGCATCAGCCATTTGGCATGCTATTGTACGTTTGTATATAAGGTCATATAGTGCAGCCTCTTGTCTGCCACCTGAAACCTCATGCACGTTAAGGTATGTAGGACGAATTGCCTCATGTGCCTCTTGTGCCCCTTTTGATTTAGTGGTGTAGTTGCGTGGTTTGCTGTATTCGGCTCCGTAAGTTGCTGCAATCTCTGCTTTTGCAGTGTTAATTGCAAGTGATGACAGGTTAACGGAGTCAGTACGCATGTATGTAATTTTTCCGCTTTCATATAGGCGTTGGGCTATCATCATTGTTTGTGATACTGAAAAGCCTAATTTCCTTGATGCTTCCTGTTGCAGCGTTGATGTGGTGAATGGTGCTGCAGGGGTACGGCGTGCCGGTTTCTTTTGAATGTCAGTTACTTTGTACTCTGCGTTTTTGCACTCATCCAAAAATTTCAGTGCCTCTTGTTTTGTGCTGAATTTGGTGTCAAGTTCAGCCTTTACTGTATCGCCGTCAGCGGTTGAGAACAGGGCGGTTGCCTTGTAGTAATTCTCAATTTTTGCATTGCGTATTTCACGCTCACGCTCAACTATAAGCCTTACCGCAACAGACTGTACACGTCCGGCAGATAGGGCAGGCTTGATTTTTTTCCAAAGAATAGGTGAAAGTTCAAATCCAACGATGCGGTCAAGCACACGCCTTGCCTGTTGTGCGTCAACAAGGTTAAGGTCAATGGTTCTTGGTTTTTCAATGGCATCTAAGATGGCCTGCTTTGTAATTTCATGAAAAACTATACGGCTTGTAGTCTGTTTGTCAAGTCCAAGCACCTCTGCAAGATGCCATGCAATGGCTTCCCCCTCACGGTCCTCATCGTATGCCAAATAAACCTTGTCAGCGTTCTTAACCTCTTTCTTAAGGTCTGCTACAAGTTTTCTCTTGTCTGCAGGAACTTCATATATTGGCTTGTAGCCTCCGTTAGAAAAATCTATACTTATGTCTTTAGTCTTGAGGTCACGGATATGACCAAAACTTGACATTACGTGATAATCACTTCCCAAAAACTTCTCAATTGTCTTTGCCTTTGCAGGAGACTCTACTATTACTAACTTGCTCATTGTAACACTTTATTAAATGAGAAAGGAAAAAGGAGAAAGGAGAGATTTCCTCCCCTGGAGGGGAGGTTAGGAGGGGACCTTTTTCATTTCTTCTTTCTCATTTCTCCTTTATATTATCTCAATATTCTGTTCCTCACATAACTTCAGTGCAAGGTCTTTTAGTTTGAACTTCTGAATCTTGCCACTGCCCGTAAGTGGAAATTCCTTTACAAAGAAAACATATTTAGGTATTTTGTATCGGGCTATCTTGCCCTTGCAAAACGCTTGAACATCATCAGGAAGCATGCTTACTCCCTCTTTAAGTATTATGAACGCTCCCACTTCCTCTCCGTATTTTTTTGACGGTACGGCGGCAACCTGAACATCGCTGACTCCGTCAAGATGATACAGAAACTCCTCAATTTCACGTGGATAGATGTTTTCGCCTCCGCGTATAATCATATCTTTAATACGTCCTGTTATGCGGTAATATCCGTCCTCATCTTTAACGCCAAGGTCTCCTGAATGTAGGTATCCGTTGGCATCGATGGCTTCAGCCGTAGCCTCAGGGTTCTTATAATAGCCCTTCATAACATTAAAGCCCTTACAACACATCTCACCCTGTACTCCTACGGGACATTCTTTGCCGGTTTCAGGGTCAATGACCTTAACGTCAACATACGGATAGTTACGTCCTACAGTGGTGCAACGCTTTTCAAAGGAGTCATCTATGTTGGTTTGTGTCATACCCGGCGATGTTTCAGTAAGTCCGTAAACGCTTGTTATTGTAAGGTGCATTTTTTCACTGACTTGTCTCATAAGTTCCACAGGGCAAAGGCTTCCTGCCATAATTCCCGTTCTGAGACATGTCAAATCAAACATTGAGAACATAGGGTGGTTAAGTTCCGCTATGAACATTGTGGGTACTCCGTAAAGTGCCGTGCATCTCTCTTTATGCACCGATGCCAACACTACCAACGGGTCAAACTTTTCTACCATAACCTGCGTACAACCGTGTGTAAGGCAGTTCATGGTGGCAAGTACCACTCCAAAGCAATGGAACAGAGGAACGCATACGCAAAGTTTGTCATCTTGCGTGAACTTCATGTTCTCACCAGTAAAGAAACCGTCATTGGATATGTTGTAGTGAGTTAGCATAACCCCTTTAGGAAATCCTGTGGTTCCTGATGTGTATTGCATGTTTACAACATCGTCACAAGTAACTTCCGCTTTTGCTTTCTTAAGATTCTCATCTGAAACGGAGTTGCCTAAAAGCAGAATCTCTGCTGTGTTGTACATTCCCCTATGCTTCTGTTGCCCAATGTAAATTACATTTTTCATTTTAGGAAAACGCTCACTGACAAGATGCCCACGTTGGCAGGTCCTAAGTTCAGGAAGCATTTTGTAGGTCATGTCAACATAATCACAATCCCATGTTCCGTCAATTATGCAAAGAGTGTGCATATCTGAGTTTTGGCACAGATACTCAAGTTCGTTCTGCTTATAATTTGTGTTTACGGTAACGCATACGGCACCAATTTTTGCACAGGCATATAGGAAAGTAAGCCAATCAGGTACGTTTGTTGCCCAAAGTCCTACATGACTGCCACGCTTTACGCCAATGGCAAGCATTCCTTTGGCAAGGTTGTCAACACGGGTGTTGAACTCTTTCCAAGTAAAACGTAAATCACGGTCAGAATAGACAATGTACTCCCTGTCAGGCGTAACAGACGCCCAATATTCCAACCAATCCCCAAGAGTTCTATTTGATAAATTCATTTCTCCTTTCTCATTTCTCCTTTATTATTGTGGGGCGTAAACCACCGCTAAAATTTTGGCGTTTTCATTGTTCCCGGCACAAACAAGATGTTCAACTATGGAATCATAGTAAATGCTGTCACCCTTGTTAAGCAGGTATTCATCTTTACCGTAAATAATCTTTACAACCCCTTCCATTACAAAAATGAACTCCTCACCTTCATGTGATGATAGAATAAGTTTCTTTTCATTTGCAGGTTCAATGTCTATAAGGAACGGTTCCATTGAGCGCCCAACCTTATGGCTTGCCAACGATGTAAAGTCAAGATGAGAGTTTGAACGGCTCTTTGTATTTGATGTGCTGAGGCTCTTTTCAGCGTTTCCGGCACGGCATACTTCCGGTCCTATATGGTCATTGTCATCAAGGAAAGTACCAAGTCTTACGCCAAGAGCGTTAGCAATTTTTATAAGAGGAGACAACCCTGGTATATTGGTGTCATCCTCAATTTGATGTACCAATTCAAGTTCCAGTCCGCTGTTTTCAGCCACTGCCTCACGACTAAGTTTTCTGCTTTCACGCAGTGCCTTAATCTTTTCTCCAACAGTCATTTTCCCACTCATAATACAATCTTTATATAATATAGGTGTGTAATTCGGGGGACAAAGTTACACAAACGAGAGCAAAAATCAAAAAATGCGGGCATTTTTTGAAAAAAAAGATATAAGGTGGAATTTGGGAACTTGTTCACAAGATACCACCGCATATCTTTTTCAAAAACGGAACGTTTTTGTTTTTGCCGAGTGCAAGTTATCTTCACGACGACTGAAAGGAGGAGTAAAGTTAAATTTACAGAGTAAGTGAGTTATCTTCACGAGTGGCGAAGCCACGAGTAAAGATACACTTTGCCGAGTGCAAGTTATCTTCACGACGACTGAAAGGAGGAGTAAAGTTACCCTTCAGAACCTTCAATCAACTCCACCAGCGCCTCCACGGCCTCCTCTTGAGGAATGTTACGGCGTACTACGGTTTGACCTTTGTACAAACTTATTTTACCAGGTGCGGCACCAACATAGCCAAAGTCTGCGTCAGCCATTTCTCCCGGACCGTTTACAATGCAACCCATAATGCCTATCTTCAGGTTTGGATAACCACTTGTGGCTGCCTTTATTTTGGCTATTGTACCCTCAATGTCAAAAAGCGTTCTGCCGCAACTTGGGCATGAAATATATTCAGTCTTGCTCATGCGGGCTCGTGCCGCCTGTAGAATTGTGAGCATAAGATTGTCCAAATCATCTTGCTTAACGCCGTCAGCGGTAATGCGGAGACCGTCACCAAGTCCGTCAATAAATAGAGGTCCAAGTTCACACGATGCCCTAACTATAAGTTCTTCGGTAGGCATCGGACCGTAATGACGGGAAATGACAACAGGGGAACAGTCATTTGAAGCATTTAATTTTGAAAAGAAAGTAAGAGCCTCTCCTATGGCATTCTTGGTTTTCAGTTCACATTCAAGCACACCTGAAGGAACCTTGTCTGTGGCGTTCAGAATTTCAGGAACCTGTCCGCCTCCAAAGGCACCCACCTTAACGGAATTGCGCCTAATATATTTGTATGGATTTATAAAAGATGTGTCAATATTTGGCAGTGGCTGTGCAGATGCCCTGTCTTCAATAACCTTTACTATCTGCTTTGCTACAGGAATCTCTTTTTCCGGGGCTTCACTAAGCGATACCCTTATTGTATCGCCTATGCCGTCAGCAAGCAGAGTGCCGATCCCAACAGCACTCTTGACCCTGCCTTCATAATCATTTCCAGCCTCTGTTACGCCAAGGTGAAGAGGAAAATTAAGTCCTTCCGCATCCATAGTGGCAGCCATCAGCCTTACTGTATGCACCATAACCCTTACATTTGATGCCTTGACTGATATCACCACATTATTGAAACTTTCCCTTTTGCATATTCTCAAATACTCCATACAACTCTCAACCATACCTTCAGGGGTATCTCCGTACTTGTTCATTATTCGCTTGCTAAGTGAACCGTGATTCACACCTAAGCGTATTGCAACACCGTTTTTCTTGCATAAACCAAGCAGGGCTGTAAACTTTTCATCAGCCTCTTCAAGTGTTTGGGCAAAGTTACCTGGGTTTATTCTGACCTTTTCAATATGCTTTGCAGCCTCAAATGCCGCCTTTGGATTAAAGTGGACATCAGCAACAAGCGGTATGTTTGAGTATCCTGCTGCATTAAGACCAACCCTTACATTTGCCATATTTGCCGCCTCACGCTCACCCTGTGTTGTAAGACGGACTATTTCACCACCTGCCTTAATTATTCTAATAGCCTGAGCAACACTTGATTCTGTATCGTTGGTTGAGGTGTTCAGCATTGACTGCACTCTTATGGGGGCATTGCCACCTATCTGCAATCCGCCTACAAAAACGGGCTTTGTATCTCTGCGATTATAGTTAGTATGCATATTTATGTAAATCTTTGATACAAAGATACAATTTTTTTGTATATTTGTAGGGTTAAGTCAGCAACATAATGCGTAATAGAGAAGAAAGACGTAAATCTTTAGGCAATCTGGCACTCCGAATGTCAGTAGCCGTATGTGTTACAGCACTTGTAATATTGATAGTTGGAGGATATTATGAGTTAAGGTATATCTATAACACAACTGTGGAATATGCAGAAGAAGATGCGGTTGCCGCCATTGACGCATCTATTCTGTCAATTAACCTTAAACTTGAGCAAATTGAGGCGGCAACCAACTCGTTTGACTTGTCAGATGAAAGGTTCTTGAATTCCAAAGAGTGTCTGGAGGCCACTAGAAGGTTCATAACTGCATATCCTGCCATAAACACGGCATCAGTTATGTATGCTCCCGGATATTGTCCTGACGGCAGTGATTGTTATATTGTAGGGGCGGCTCACTATATGGACACAGACAGTCTAATACTTATTGATGGTTTCAAGGAGATTGATTATATTCACGGTGATGACAACTGGACAAATTCAGGAGAGAATGACACCGTATGGTGGTCCAGACCATTCTATTCACAATTTAATTCCGATGTTGCATTTATAAGTTATTCCAAGCCTCTAAAAATTCAAGACACAGATATAATATACGGAGTTTTTAACGCCTCCACAACGCTGACTGATATTGAGGAGATGATGGTGAAACTTAAACCTGACCCTTTGTGTGATATTTCAGTAACAGGAAGAAATGGTATGTATGTATGTCGCAGGGATACTGCTGAGATTGCCAAAAACGGAGAATACCTGTCCGTTACACGTCCGTTTCCACGCTTAGGGGGAGAGATAACATGTACATTCCCTTATAAGATTATTACACACTATATTAAGGAAAGTGTTAAGCATGTTTTCATTACACATGTCATTCTGCTGGTTGCCCTTGTTATTGCCATAATACTCAGCGTATATTTTATTGCCCAACCTTTTATGAAGAGACAAAAAGAGGAAGCAAAACAAAAAGCCGCTATGGAGGCGGACTTGAGCATAGCCTCTCAAATGCAACAGTGTATGTTACCAAGAGAGTTGCCAAACCAGGCTTCTCTTGATATTTATGCTAAACTTATACCCTCAAAATATGTAGGTGGTGACATTTATAACTATTCAATAAAACAGAACAAACTCTTTTTTTGCATTGGAGACGTATGTGGTAAGGGCGTTCCCGCCGCGTTCTTTATGGCAGGTCTTGGAAGTGAGTATTCTGTATTGAAAGAGATTCTTGATGACCCTTCAAAAATAATAAAGAAGATAAATGATGATGTTGCGGTAAACAATGACCAATGTATGTTCTGCACTGTGTTTGCAGGTGTGCTTGACTTTGAGAACGGTTATTTGGATTATTGTAACGCAGGTCATAATCTACCTATATGGAACAGTGCCAAGAATGGTGTTGATTGGCTTCCTGGCACTGATGACGGTGTTTTGGGAGTTAATATGAACGCTGAATTTCACACAAAACGCATTAAATTTGAGAAAGGTGATTCTCTTCTACTCTATACAGACGGAGTAACCGAGGCTGTCAATACAAAAAATGAGGAATTTGGCAATGACGCCACCCTTGCAGTCTTCAAGGAGTGTACAGGGATGAGTGCAAAGGATTCTATTGATTATATACTGCAAAAGGTTGACAAGCACACAGGAGACGCACCTCAAAGTGATGACATTACAATGTTGTGTGTCAGGTATCTGTAAACTCAAAAAATCAGTGTCAAGCGGTTCTCGCCAAGTGACCTCTCATATTTGAGTGAGGTTGTCAGTTGCTTTATAAGCATAATGCCCAAGCCACCTATTTTGCGAGTCTCAAGGTCATCACTTAGTTCTGTGTCGGGTTGTTCAAGCGGATTAAATGGTTCTCCTTTATCACAAAGGGTAACTAAGAAATTACCATTCTCTTGTGCTATCTCCACTCTTAACGGTCCGTCAGAAGGGTAGGCGTAGTTTATAATGTTTACAATAGCCTCCTCAAGTGCCAGACATATATTATTATTGTCTGTGTTCAGGACTTGCATAATGTCCCCTGTTATTTTCTCTGAACCTATGGTCAGAGTGGAATAGTTCAGTTGTTTCAGACTCTTATATGTAGAGGTTGCTTCTATCATCTGTTTTGCTCTTTTAGATGCATTTGCCTTATGGCGTATTCCTTTATCTCTTTACCCCAGTCACTTACTGCAACTATAAGGTCGGGGTTCAGGTTTGTGTCAACTATATATTGAAAATGTATGGTGTCAGAGTCGTGTAATTCGTATGGCATAATGCCTGAGTAACTGAATCCCATTTTTTCAACTATGGCTGTAGCATAATCAATTGCAGGGTCACTTAGTGAAAGTTGCAGAAAGAAAACCTGCATACCGTCAGATACCCCGCGCATAAAGTTACGCTTCATACACAGTTCAAAATCCTTACCTATGGTTGAGACCTGACATATTGACTGGTTCCAATCAACTTTAAATGTATATGCGTAGTCAGAATGCTCAACGGTAGGTTTCCCTCCGTTTTGCAGTATGGTGCGTTCTATGTTAAGCAGGTTATAGGTCTTTTCTATAATCTGTCTGTGCCTTGTTGGTATGTAAATCTCTCTCTTGTCAGTATGTGCGGTTGCTTTAAAGTAGTTCATCACCGCCTGACGTTGTCCGTTTGCCTTGGATACAACGCTCTGTAAATCAGCAGGTATGTAAGACAGTTCCATTCCTGTCTCAATACACCCTATTGCATTGTTCCCTTGTTGTGTGAAGGGGTGTGAGGTTACAGCACTGCTGAACACGCCTCTCAATTTCTCTTTTGCCGCCTGCTCTATCAGGGCTTGTTTCAGTTTTGAGAACAATCCTCTTTTTCCGTATTGCGGCGATACAAACGCCATTCCGCTCTCACAAATAGTATCATCGGGGTTTGCCTTGACCATACCAATGTGAGCCACCACCTCACTCTTTGTGTTGGTGCAGACAATGCCCTTATATACTTTGTTCTTCATACGCTCCGCAATATCATTTGGTGAGTACATTGAGGCTGCTGAATAGTTGTATCCGAAAACCTCATACAGACAGCGTACTATGCTCTTTAGGTCAGATGTCTTTGCCAGTCGCATTTTTGTGGCGTCGGTGGCAAGAACAATCTCTTTGCCTGCATTTTTAGCGGCGGATTCAGAAACCTTTCTCATCTCTTCAAGTGAAGATGAGGGCAATGCTATGCACATTTCAATGGTTTGTCCGTCCTTGCCGTTGTAAATAACTCTATATGAAGTGCTTAAGGTTCTTATAAGTTGCAGGCTTATCTCGTCCTCCTCATTTTTTGCCTGATTTGGGTCATACGCAAATGGTATCCCCCTGTACATATACTTTATTACAAATGACTGTGCGTTGGTCTCTCCCTGAATTTGCACAACGTGGTCAGACTCACCACTATAGGCGTAGCGGACAATGCGTACAAATACCTCCTCAAGCAGAATACTCAGTTGAAAGCATTTGTCATCAGGAACGCCGCAGTGTTTTGCCACTGCCTGAACATACTGTTGCAGAGGCTCCAAATGATAGTTCTCTGAACTTACTTTAATATCAAATAGTTGCGTAGCCATTAGATGCGTTTGTCTATCACTTGTTTCAGTTTTCCTGTGCGTGGGTTGCGGGGCAGGGTATCGGGGTTAAGAACTATGGTCTCAGGCTTACATATAGTACCCGTATTCACCATTGTCTCAAAGTTATGGTCATTACGCATAAGGGTATCATAAAGCCTTTCTGAAAGTGACTTTAGTTCAGTATCAGAGCAAGGTCTTATTGTCTCAACTTCCACTGTCAGAAGGTCTTTATGTCCTTCAACCGACGCTGTCATTCTAAAGTGCATACTCAGTTCGGGAATCATTCCAACCACTTTTGATATGGCTGAAAGGGCGGTGTTGCCTGCCCCGATGATAAGGACATCATCACTTCTGCCAAGCAGTTCCATCTGTTTTACGGTGCGTCCGCAAGGGCAAGGCTCTGTCAGGATTCTGCCCATATCGCCTATGTCATAGCGTACAAGCGGCATCAGTCTGCGTGTGAAGTTTGTCACTAAAATCTTGCCTTCTGTACCGTCAGGAACAGGCTGGTTTGTCTCCGGGTCAACCACCTCCATATAGCAGTAACTCTCATGAATATGGTGAATGGCGGTGCCGGTTGCGGTTTTAATCTGCTCTTCGCACTCAAAGCCTATGCAGCCTGTATCATTGCTTAGATAACCTGTAGAGGCAAAGACCTCTGTTTTAAGGATTTTGGAAATGTATTTTTTAGCCTCAGGGAAGAGATGCTCACCACCTGTGACTATCTTTTTAAGGGTTACACCCTCTACATTGTTTTTGTCAACATACTCAGCGATGCTTAACATTACTGATGGTATTGAAATGGCTCCCACAGGCTTGTAAGCCTTAAGCATACCAACAATAACTTCCATACTTATGTTGCCTGCAATTGGCAGAATATGAGCCCCTACAGCCTCTAATGCCTCATTGTGGCTTAGGAATGACGCCCACATATTACCAGCGTAGAGAAGGTTAGCCACCACATCGCCCTTTTCAAAAACGCTTAGAGCGTAACCTTTGCCTATAAGGCGTGCGTTCTCGTGGGTCTCGTCCATTGTGCGGTAAATACATTTAGGGTCTCCTGTGGTGCCTCCGCTTGAATAGGATATGCTCTCTCCTAACTCTCTTGTCAGCAGACCTTTGCCCTTTGGCGGCAGATTCGCTTTAAGTTCTTCAGGTGTAAGAACGGGTAGTTTCGCTATCTCATCCAAACTTTTCAAGTCCTCTTCAGGCAGTCTGTCAGCGTAGAATGGTGAGTTCATACGCGTGTAGT
>JAZUKL010000036.1:0-9420 GCA_045643245.1 Candidatus Enterocola sp. | reverse complement strand
GTGGAGATTACCGGACTCGAACCGGTCACCTCAACACTGCCAGTGTTGCGCTCTAGCCAGATGAGCTAAACCCCCGTTTTGCACTGCAAAGTTACAACAAAATTACATTTGTGAAAACTTTTTTACTAAAAAAATCACATTTGCATACCAGCCTTGAGCTCCGCTGCAACCGATGCTCCGCATTGCTCTTCCACAATAGCAAGTGCAAACTGCATAGCCACACCAGGCCCCTTGCCTGTAATTACATTACCGCACTTTACAACAGGCTTTTCTGATATTGTAGCACCCTCAAGTTTGTCTTCAAAGCCAGGATAGCATATAGCCTCCAATCCGTTAAGAATACCCAACTCTCCAAGTATATACGGAGCAGCACATATAGCCGCCACATGTCCGCCAGCCTTAAAATGAGACTGTAGCATAGAACAAAGAGGAGTACAGGCTCGCAGATTATCAGAACCGGGCATACCGCCAGGCAGAATTAGATAATCCTCTGCATCTGCATCTATATCAGACAGCATTACATCGGCGGCAACTTCAATGCCGTGTGCACCAATGACATCGTAGCCATTTGAAATTGAAACTGTGGCAACCTCAAGGTCTGCCCTACGCAAAATATCAACAACGGCAAGAGCCTCTATCTCTTCAAATCCGTTAGCAAGAAAAACATAGTTCATAATTTTGTTCCAAAATTATGATTATCCGTCGCGACTCGTCATAGAAAGTAAACTTTCTCTGAACTCGCTGCTAGGATAATTCATAACCTCTTAACTTTAATTTTATTATATATCGGTAAATCTTTTTTCAGCAAATATGTAAGATATACAAGCAGTAATACTGTATTGAATCCCATATTTATCCACGGGTTGTCAACGCCTGCATATGTACGCATACAATGTGCAAACAGAAGGCTTGTACCGTAAAGTATCGCAGCAAATACAAAGTATATGCCTATTGATTTGAAATCATATTTTATTGGAAGGTACTTCTGCCCCCAAAAATATGATATGAGCATCATTACAAAATATGTTACAAGCGATGCAAGTGCCGCTCCCATATACCCAATCATAGGCACTAACATTACTATTAAAGACACGTTAATGACACACCCTATTAAAGACATATACGCTCCGTATTGTGTTTTGTCATTAAGTTTGTACCAAAATGAAAGATTGAAATAAACACCTTGAAAAATATATGCCATAAGCACAACAGGCACAACCACCAAACCTTCCCAATATGTATCCTTAATTATATATTTGAGCAAATCCATGTAAAACGTTATGCCAAGGAAAATGAGGAATGAGGTTATGAGAAAATATTTCATTGTAACGGCATAACTCTCACGACTGTCAGCATCGCGGTTCTTTGCAAAGACAAAAGGTTCATACGCATATCGGAAAGCCTGAGTGAACACCATCATAACCATTGCAACCTTAAAGCATGCACCGTATATGCCAAGTTGGGTAGCACCCTCAACAGGGTCTGCATACAAATATGGGAACAGGATTTTGTCAATAGTCTGATTCATAACGCCCACAATTCCAAGAAGAAGCAAAGGCAAAGAGTATTTAAGCATGCGCTTAAGCAGACTTGCATCAAAGTTGAACTTGACTTGAAACACGGTAGGCAGCAAGGCAAGGGTTACGCATGTAGTGGAAATAAGGTTTGCAACAAACACATAACCAACACCGTAGTTTGCATCGTAGAACCAAGAAATCAACTCAGGATGGCTTTTCATAATGGCAGGGCAACCCAACAGGAAAAACAGGTTCATGATAATGTTTACAAAAATCATGAAAAGTTTCAGCAGGGCAAACTTAAGCGGTTTCTTTTGGTATCTTAGATATGCAAACGGTATTGCCCCAAAGGCATCCATTGACACCACAATGGCAAGCATTGAAATAAATTCTGAATGTCCTGAATACCCCATTGCCCCTGCTATGGGGTCTGCACACATTGACACTACAAATGCAAACAGGAATGATGTTACAAACAACGATGTCAACACGGTGCTATACACTGTATCAGGGTTGTCTTCTCCTTTGTTCAGGAACCTGAAAAGACCCGTCTCCATGCCGTATGTAAGGATTACAAGCAGTAATGCAGTCCAGGCATAGAGGTTTGTAACTATTCCGTAATCAGCACTGCTGGCAAGAAAATATGTGTACAGCGGCACTAAACACCAATTAAGGAACTTACCTATAATGCTACTTAGTCCGTAAATTGCGGTATCTTTTGCCAAACTTGATTGTGTACTCATCTTTTAACTTTCAAATAAATTCCCTTGAAAAACGCCACCTGCCCTGTGTGTCTTGCCCAAATGTTTGTATGCAAGTTCTGTAACCTCCCTGCCACGCGGAGTGCGTTTAATGAAACCCTCCATTACAAGGAAAGGTTCATACACATCTTCAATTGTTCCTGCATCTTCTCCAAGTGCGGTGGCAATGGTTGTAAGACCCACAGGACCGCCTGAAAACTTGTCAATAATGGTATTCAGTATCTTGTTATCAATTTCATCAAGCCCGTATTTGTCAATATTGAGTGCTTCCAACGCATAGCATGCTATCTCTTTAGTAATGGCACCGCTACCCTTTACCTGTGCAAAATCTCGCACACGACGTAGCAAGGCATTGGCTATTCGCGGCGTTCCTCGGCTTCTTCTTGCAATTTCAACAGCAGCATCATCATAACAAGGGGTGTCAAGTATTGAAGCGGAACGCTTGATGATGGATGACAGAACTTCAGCATCGTAGTATTCAAGATGGCAATTAATACCGAATCTTGCTCTCAACGGGCTTGTAAGTAGTCCGCTACGGGTTGTAGCCCCAACAAGTGTAAATGGATTAAGACCTATCTGTACAGAGCGGGCACTTGGACCCTTATCTATCATAATATCAATTCGATAGTCTTCCATTGCAGAATACAGATACTCCTCTACAACAGGGCTTAGACGGTGAATCTCATCAATAAACAGAACGTCATTCGGTTCAAGACTTGTAAGAATACCTGCAAGGTCTCCGGGCTTATCAAGCACCGGCCCCGATGTTATCTTAAAACCAACCCCCAACTCATTTGCAATTATGTTTGACAGTGTGGTTTTGCCAAGTCCTGGAGGTCCGTGCAAAAGGACATGGTCAAGTGGCTCTTTTCTCATTCTGGCAGCCATAACAAACACCTTCAGATTCTCCACTATCTTATTTTGACCCTTAAAGTCACTAAAGGTCAATGGTCTAAGAACATTCTCAAAATCTGTGTTGTCAGAATGACTTGCCTCTCTTATGTCAAAATCTTCCATATTTCAATTATCCACTGTCAACTATCCACTGTCCACTCTCTAAAGATTTCCTCCAAACTACCCCTCTCTATTTCTGAGACCTTTTGGTCTGTCATTATTTTGCCTTTGTTAAGGATAATGAAGCGGTCACACACAGCCTCAACCTCCTGCATAATGTGCGTACTGAACAATACGGTACGCTCTTTTCCAAAATTCTTGATAAGTTCCCTTATTTCAACTATCTGATTAGGGTCAAGACCTGTTGTTGGTTCATCAAGGATAAGCACATCGGGGTTATGTATTATTGCGGCTGCAAGCCCAACTCTTTGTCTGTATCCCTTTGAAAGTGAGCCTATAAGCTTTTTGTATTCAGATTCCAATCCAGTAATCTCCACAACTTCATCAACCCTTTGTTTTTTGTTCTCAACTCCGTATACACCTGCTGTAAAATCAAGATACTCCTTGACATACATATCAAGATACAGCGGATTGTGTTCAGGCAGATAACCTATACGAGCCTTTGCTTTCAGTGGTTCCTTTAACACGTCAATTCCGCAAACATCAACCTCTCCGGCATCGGGTTTTACAAAACCCGTAATTATTTTCATTGTTGTGGATTTGCCTGCACCGTTAGGCCCTAAAAAACCTACTATCTCACCCTTTTCAACATTCATACACAAATCAGGCAATACAACCTGATTCCCATACTTTTTGCATACATTTTTAAGTGAGATACTCATAACCTTGCAAAAATAATAAAAATCCTGATCTTTATTATTGTTCAAAGAAATAAGATTTCAACAATTTTTATATTTCAATAAATTTTTCCAAGTCACGCCTCTCCTTTTTTGTAGGGCGGCCTGTGCCTCTGTCTCGCTCACCTGAAGAGGCAAGCCTTATATCTTCCAAAAGCTTAAGTTCTGACATTGGGGTTACGTCAATCATGTATCGGGTTACATCTTTGGCACTGACTCTGTTCTCTGTGAGTTCTATTATGTTGTAAGTATAGACAATTGGAGGACGCTTTACTTGAACTGAAAGACCTGCGGTAACTATAAATGACGGCTTTACAGCAATACCGCCAACAATAATCCTGCCTTTTTTGCACTCTTCTGTGGCAATGCTTCTTGTTTTGAAAAGACGCATTGTCCAAAGCCACTTATCTATGCGTAAAGCCTCAGCCATTTACTTGTTATTGTATTGAGTCATTGTAAGTTGCAAACCGGCAAGGCAGAAACTTTTAATTACTTCAGTGGTGACGGCACAGCGTTCTTCAATGAGTTTAAGGTCTTCATCGGTGAACTTGCCAAGAACATAATCTATCTGCTGACCTTTATTAAAGTCTGCCCCGATACCAAACTTAAGCCTTGCATAACTTTCAGTGCCAATCAGTTCCTGTATGTTTTTCAGCCCGTTATGACCTCCCGCACTACCCTTTCCCCTGAGCCTGAGAGTACCAAAAGGAAGAGCCAAATCATCTACCAACACAAGAAGGTTCTCAACAGGTATATTCTCTTTTTGAAGATAATAGCGGACAGCATTGCCGCTTAAGTTCATAAAGGTGTTTGGCTTAAGCAGCACCAACTCCTTGTTCTTGACACGACACTGTGCTACAGAGCCATATCTTTGCTCTGTAAAAAAAACATTGGACGCCTTTGCAAAGGCATCCAACATCATAAAACCTATGTTGTGGCGGGTATTTTGGTATTCCGTACCAATATTGCCCAAACCCACAATCAAATACTTCATATATCAGATTATGCTTGTGGAGCAGCCTCAGGAGTCTCTTCAGCAGTCTTTGCAGCACGAGTTGATTTAACGCAAACAACCAAACTCTCTTTGTTGTCAACAATTTCAAGGTTAGGGAATGAAAGTTCACCAGCCTTAATTGATTTACCGACTCCAAGATTCTCAACGTTTACAACAACAAACTCAGGTATATTCTTGCAAAGAGCCTTAATCTTCATTCTCTTCATTTCAAGAGACAACTTACCACCTGCCTTAACACCTGCTGCAAGACCCTCTGTCTTAACAGGAACCTTAAATACAATAGGTTTCTTGTCATCAACCTCAAGGAAGTCAATGTGAAGAATGTTGTCTGTTACAGGGTGGAACTGAATCTCCTTAATTACTGCTGAGCAGGCTTTCTTACCAATTGTAAGCTTAACCTCAAATATCTCAGGGCTGTAAATAAGTTTACGTACAGCACTTTTTGAGACTGTGAAGTTTGTGTTCTCTTTTTTGCATCCGTAAAGTACGCAAGGAATCAAATCCTGCTTACGCAATGCTACACTTGCCTTTTGGCCAAGTTCTGTTCTTACAGAACCTTCTAATTCAAATGTTTTCATTTTGTATAAATTGTGTTACTCAAATGTGGGGCAGAGTTACGCTTTTGACGGATGCGCCCCAATTCCCATCACACTGTTTTTCAAAAGCGGGTGCAAAGTTAGTGAAAATTAAGAGCAGAACAAAAAAAACTTCAGTTTTTTGTAAAAAAAGATGTGAGGTGTGGGGTGTAAACTTGTTTACAAACCCGCACTTCACATCTTTTTCAAAAATGGTAAATTTTTGGTTCTGCCTTAATGCATCCTAACTTCACGAAGTATGGCGAACGCAGTGAGACATACGAGTAAAAGATAATGCAAATATGCGTAAAAAAGATTACAACTTAAAACCCCGTCCACCCTTGTGCCTTCAGAGCAATTTCAGGTCCTTCAGGTGTTACAAGCACCTTTTCATTTGTATCGGCGGTAGTATAACCAATGACCTTTATACCTTTGATTTCATTTATTTTTTCATGCAACGACACAGGAGCCGTAAACAACAGTTCATAATCCTCACCACCGTTAAGTGCCACCGTCATAAGATTCATATTGAACTCCTCAGCCTGAATAGCCGTTTGATAGTCAACAGGTATCTTCTCTTCATAAATACGGCACCCTACTCCACTCTGCTTGCAGATGTGCATCAGTTCTGATGACAGCCCGTCCGATATGTCCATCATTGCAGTAGGCACAATCCCTGCCTTGTCAAGAGCCTCAATAATATCCTTGCGAGCCTCCGGTTTCAATTGACGCTCAAGCAGATACTCCTTGCCTGCAAAATCAGGCTGCATTTCATCCTTGCCACTCTTATCAAACACTTTCTTCTCCCTTTCAAGCAGTTGCAGACCCATATATGCCGCACCCAAATTACCGCTTACACATATAAGGTCATTTGGTTTTGCCGTATTACGACAAACTATTTTTCCTTCCTCTCCCTCTCCTATACACGTTATACTGATAGTCAGACCCGTTGCAGAAGCGGAGGTATCGCCGCCTACAATATCAACATTATGCCTTTCACAGGCAAGTTTCAAGCCTTCATACAACTCCTCAATATCTTCCGTCTGGAATTTTCCGCTTACGCCAAGCGATACGGTAATTTGCTTTGGACGCCCGTTCATAGCGTAAATATCGGAAAAATTAACCATAGCGGCCTTGTATCCCAAATGTTTCAGTGGCGTATATGTCAAGTCAAAATGCACACCCTCAAGCAGCAAATCAGTAGTTACAAGCACTCTTACGCCGTTTTTTGTATAATCAAGAATGGCGGCATCGTCGCCCACACCTTTCACAGAAGAAGCATTATTTAACTTAATGTCCTCTGTAAGATGGTCTATAAGACCAAACTCTCCAAGTTTTGAAATTTCAGACATGTTTATAAATTTTGCACAAAGATACAATATTTTTTTGTACCTTTGTCTTTTGTACTAAAAACATATTTTTATGCGAGGAATTGTATTGGCAGGTGGTTCGGGAACAAGGCTTTACCCTATCACAAAAAGTATTTCAAAGCAGATAATTCCGGTGTATGACAAACCAATGATATACTATCCGGTTTCAATTCTTATGCTTGCAGGCATAAAGGAGATTCTTATAATCTCAACTCCGCAAGACATACATTTGTATCAAAACCTGCTTGGAGACGGTAGCCAATTAGGCATAAAATTTGAGTATGCCATACAGCCATCTCCTGACGGACTTGCACAAGCATTTATAATAGGTGCTGACTTTATAGGTACAGATAGCGTCTGTATGGTGCTTGGAGACAACATTTTCTATGGATATAATCTATCTGTAATGCTTAAGGAGGCTTCCTCACTGAAAGACGGTGCCACAGTTTTCGGTTATTATGTAAATGACCCTGAGCGATACGGAGTTGCAGAGTTTGATAAAAACGGGAAGTGCCTCAGCATTGAGGAGAAGCCTAAGAATCCAAAGTCAAATTTTGCGGTTACAGGTCTATATTTTTATGGCAACGATGTAGTTAAAAAGGCTAAAAGCCTTAAGCCTTCACTGCGTGGAGAACTTGAGATAACAGACCTTAACAAACTATATCTTGCAGAAGGCAGACTGAATGTAAAGACATTAGGACGTGGAGTTGCATGGCTTGACACAGGCACGCATGACAGCCTGCTTGAGGCATCTAACTTTATTGCCACAATACAGAGCCGACAGGGTTTGCAAGTGGCTTGTCTTGAAGAGATTGCATACAAATACGGTTATATTGACCGTGAGCAGTTGCTTGTGCTTGCAGAGCCGCTCAAGAAAAATTATTATGGGCAGTATTTAATAAAGATTGCCAACGAAAAACATATTTATTGATTCTAATGGTAATTTCTGCGTTATGCTCGGCACCCTTTCGCAAGCCTTGAAATTCCACATTATAATCAATAAATAACATCTAATTATGGTTTATGGAGATAATAGAAACCGGAATTAAAGATTTACTTGTAATTCAGCCACAGGTTTTTGGAGATGCAAGGGGATATTTTTGTGAAACATATAATGACAAGCGCTACCGCGATGCAGGAATAAACTACAATTTTTGTCAGGACAATCTTTCAAAATCAGTGTATGGCGTAATCAGAGGTCTTCACTTCCAACTACAGCCGGCTTCTCAAGCAAAGTTGGTATCAGTGGTTGTAGGAAATGTATATGACGTGGCAGTTGATTTAAGAAAAGGCTCTCCAACCTACGGAAAATGGTTTGGAGTTGAACTTGACGGAGACAAAAAGACTCAATTTATGATTCCGCAAGGTTTTGCACACGGATTCTCAGTCTTGAGTGACATAGCGGTTTTCACATATAAGTGTGACAATCTGTACACACCAAGCCTTGAAGGTGGCATTGCCTTTGATGACCCTGAACTTGGAATTGATTGGAAAATTCCTGCTGACAAGCGTATTATTTCAGAAAAAGACACAAAACATCCTCTATTTAAGGATGTTCAAACTAATTTCATCTACAAATGAAAAACATTTTGGTAACCGGTGCCAACGGTCAACTTGGCAACGAGATCAGGATTCTTACAGAAAACAATAAAAATTATAATGTTTTTCTCACCGATGTTGACACTCTTGACATTTGTGACTACCCTGCCGTTGAAAGCTTTGTTGGCAACAACAAAATAGATATGATTCTGAATTGTGCCGCCTACACCGCTGTTGACAAGGCAGAGGACAATGAAGATATTTGCCGTAAGGTAAATGCTTTGGCTCCGTTTAATTTGGCAAAAGCCGCCGCCAAATTCAGTATCGGGCTTATACATATATCAACTGATTATGTATTTGACGGAACAAGTTGCACACCTTATACTGAAGATATGGAGACAACAGGACTCTCTGTCTATGGCAAGACCAAACGAGAGGGAGAACTGAAGATTTTTGAGGTGCTGCCATCTGCCGTTATTATCCGTACCGCATGGCTGTATTCTGAGTTTGGGAACAACTTTGTAAAGACAATGATTAGGCTTGGCGGTGAAAGAGATAAACTTGGAGTTGTTTTTGACCAAATAGGAACACCTACATACGCACTTGACCTTGCTGGTGCAATGGTTACCGTTATGGAAAAGAGTTTTGAGAAGGGAAATGTGTTTGGCGGAATATATCACTTTACAAATGAAGGCGTTTGTTCTTGGTATGATTTCACAATAAAGATTCATGAACTTGCAGGCATTAAGAACTGCAAAGTCAGCCCTATTGAGAGCAAGGATTACCCTGCCAAAGCACCACGTCCAAGTTACAGCGTGCTTAACAAGGCAAAGATTAAGAATACCTTTGGCATTACAATCCCACATTGGGAGGAAAGCCTAGTAAATTGCGT
>JAZUKL010000035.1:0-17710 GCA_045643245.1 Candidatus Enterocola sp. | reverse complement strand
TCCTGAATAAGCCAATGAAAAAGATTACAATAATATTATTAACACTTCTACTCTTTGTGGCATCGGGGTACCCAAAAAAGAAGGCGGCAGATACTGACGCTGAGGTGACTGTGACTTTTCTTGTAATGATGGACAAAGATGCTAAAAGCAAGATTTCCAAAGCGTTGGATGAGCAGGACGGCATACTCAGCAGTAAGATTGACACGCAGAAACAGGAGGTTGTGGTTACCTTTGACGCTTACAAGAACACCGTAAGCAACCTGCAAAAAATGTTCAAGGAGGCAGGTTACACCGCAAGCGCCCTTGAGGTCGGCTGTTTCGGTTCACCTGAGGGCTGCCTCAATGCAAAGCACTACATAAACAACTCTATGCCGTAAAATAATTAGTAATTAGCAATTAGTAATTAGTAATTAACGTGCAAGCCGAATACAGACAAACTTGTTTGTATGTTGAGGCGAAGCCGTTAATCACGAGCGAAGCGAGTAATCACCATTTAATAGCAGCGGAAATATCAGAGAAATACCACACTAAAGATGAGTTGCAAAAATCAATAGAAAAACTCAAAAAGCAAATGCTTGACGCCGCCAAGAAACAGGAATTTCTGCAAGCCGCACAGTACAGAGATGAAATGCTGAAACTAATGAAACTGCTCTGATTACGCACAAAAAAAATCCGGACCCGCAATAACGGAGCCCGGAACTTTTTTATAAAAACCACCTGTTATCCAAGCATTGACAGAAGAATACCAGCAGCAACAGCACTACCAATAACACCTGCAACGTTAGGACCCATAGCGTGCATCAACAGGAATATACTTGGATTCTCCTCTTGACCAACAGTCTGTGAAACACGGGCTGCCATAGGTACGGCAGAAACGCCGGCACTACCAATAAGAGGATTAACCTTCTCCTTAGAGAATACATTCATAAGTTTAGCAAGCAAAACACCACCTGCTGTACCAAGTCCAAATGCTACGATACCTACGCATAGAATTTCAAGAGTCTGAATGTTCAGGAAGTTTGCTGCGGTTGCGGTGGCACCTACTGTTATGCCCAAGAATATTGTAACAATGTTCATAAGTTCATTTTGAACAGTTTTGCTAAGACGCTCAACTACACCACACTCCTTCATTAAGTTTCCTAACATAAGGCAACCAATCAAAGAAGCGGCATCAGGCAATAGCAAAGATACAATTATTGTAACAACTATAGGGAACAGAATCTTCTCTGTCTTTGACACATTACGCAACTGTTTCATTACAATGGCACGCTCACGTTTTGTTGTAAGAGCCTTCATAATAGGAGGTTGTATTACAGGAACAAGTGCCATGTATGAATATGCCGCAACGGCAATAGGACCAAGAAGGTGAGGGGCAAGCCTTGAAGTCAGGAATATGGCTGTAGGTCCGTCAGCACCACCTATGATACCTATTGAAGCAGCCTCTTGAGGTGTAAACCCAAGAGCAATAGTTGTAAGATATGTGGCAAAAATACCAAGTTGGGCGGCGGCACCAAGAAGCAGACTCTTAGGATTTGCAATAAGAGGACCAAAGTCTGTCATTGCACCTACGCCTACAAATATCAAGCAAGGATAAATGCCAAGTTTTACACCTAAATAAAGATAATCCAAAAGACCGGCTCCGTTTCTGAATTCAGCCCAATGAACATGTCCGTCAGCAAAAAGGCTTGCGTTATACAATCCTGCACCAGGCAGGTTTGTAAGTATCATACCAAATGCTATAGGAAGCAACAGTAGCGGTTCATACTTCTTGACAATTGCAAGATACAGCAGCAGACAGCCTACCGCTATCATTATCAAGTTTTTCCAACCGTCACCTTGAAATAATTTTACAAATCCCATTGATTTGCAGAAATCAACAAAACTTGAGCCAATCTCAAGGTCTGCATCCTGCACCTCTTCAACATCAGAATTTACCGGTAACTCAGCAACGTTCTCATTGCTTGAATCAGTAATTACAAGAATAACCTCAGTGTCTTTTGTAGGATGCTGCAATGACACGGAATGAGCGTCTGTATCCTGAGCAACCGCAAAAAACGGCATACCAAGAAGTGCAACAATGGAAATAATAAATAACTTAAATTTCTTCATAACACTAAAAATTATTCGTAATCAAATAGTGGGTCACCTTGCATAACACTTTGTCCAGGTTTTACAAAGATAGTCTTAATTACACCGTCTCTGTCGGTCTTAATGTTATTCTCCATTTTCATTGACTCAATGGTAAGGATTGTGTCTCCACGTTTTACAGCCTGACCTTCACTTGCAAGCACTTTTACAATACTGCCTGGAAGCGGAGAAGTTACAGAACCTGCAACAGGAGCCTTTGGGGCAGGAGCGGCAGAGGCCTTTGGTGCTGCAGCAGGAGCGGCAGGACGTGGAGCAGCCACTACTACAGGCTTCTCCTGTTTTTCAATATTAACGGTGAATTTTCTGCCGTTAACTTCAACAGAGGCTACATCTTTTGAAACCTCTTCAATGGCAACATTATATGAATTGCCGTCTATTTTAAATTTAAATTCCTTCATAAGTTTTTACTTTTCCAAATTATTAATACCATAGATTTTGGAATTCCAAGCAGTTGGTTTTGCCTTTAATGTAAGCGCCCCACCCTCCTTGCAACTGTCATCATAAAACATTTGCAGAGCAAGTGCAATAACTGCCTGCTCCTCCTCTGTAGCCCCTCCGGCTATTTTTGAATTTGAGACTTCATCAAGCGGTTTTTCTCTCCTGACTTTTTTAGGTTTCATAACAACTCCAAAGAGTTTCAATACAAAAACCAGCAAAACCAAAAGACAGAAAACCAATGAAAATCCCAAAAGGGTTACTACAAGGGCGTTTGTCCAATTTATTACTAACATCATATCCATAACTCAAAAATTTATAGTGGAATATTGGAATGTTTTTTCAATGGATTTGACAAACGTTTTGTCTGCAAAGTTTCAAAAGCACGAATAATACGGAAACGTGTATTACGTGGGTCAATGACATCATCAATGTAACCCATAGAAGCAGCCTTATAAGGATTAGAGAATGCCTCACTGTATTCAGCGGTCTTTTCCTCTATAAATTTCTTCTTCTCTTCAGGGTCAGTCATATCCTTCAATGCTTTTGCCTCAAGTACTTCAATAGCACCCGATGCTCCCATTACTGCAATTTCAGCAGATGGCCAAGCGTAATTGTAATCACCACGCAACTGTTTGCAACTCATAACTATATGAGAACCACCGTATGATTTTCTAATGGTAACTGTAACCTTTGGAACTGTAGCCTCACCAAATGCAAACATAAGCTTAGCACCATGAACAATAATACCTGCATACTCTTGACCTGTGCCAGGAAGGAATCCAGGAACATCAACAAGGGTAAGAATAGGAATATTGAACGCATCGCAGAAACGGACAAAACGGGCGGCCTTACGAGAAGCGTCACAGTCAAGCACACCTGCAAGGTAAGCAGGCTGGTTTGCTATGATACCTGTTGACTTTCCGTTAAATCTTGCAAAACAGCAGATTATGTTCTTAGCATAGTTAGGCTGGATTTCAAGAATCTCACCGTTATCAACAATGCTATTGATAATGTTCTTCATATCGTATGGCATGTTAGGATTATCAGGAACAATATCCTTCAAAGCCTCATCTATACGGTTTGCAGGGTCTGTACACTCAATTTCAGGAACATTCTCCATATTGTTTTGAGGTATATATGAGATAAGTTTCTTTATTGTCTCAATACCGTCCTGCTCATCAGCACATGCAAAGTGAGTTACACCTGACTTTGTAGAGTGAATGCCTGCACCGCCAAGTTGGTCAACTGAAACGTCCTCACCTGTAACTGACTTAACAACTTTTGGACCTGTAATGAACATGTAACTGTTCTGCTCAGTCATAAGAATAAAGTCTGTAAGGGCTGGAGAATAAACCGCACCACCTGCACAAGGACCATAAATCATTGAAATTTGAGGAACAACACCTGAAGCCAAAATATTACGCTCAAAAATTTCAGCGTAGCCTGCAAGTGCGTTAGGACCTTCCTGAATACGTGCACCACCTGAATCATTGATACCAATAATAGGAGCACCCATCTTCATTGCCAAATCCATTACATGGCATATTTTCTGAGACATTGTCTCTGACAAAGCACCGCCATATACGGTAAAGTCCTGTGCAAACACATATACAAGACGACCATTAATAGTACCTTGACCAACAACAACACCATCACCAAGAGGGTGGTCCTTATCCATACCAAAGTTTGTACAACGATGCGTTACAAAGGTGTCAAACTCCTCAAAACTATCCTTATCAAGAAGCATGTCAATACGCTCACGGGCAGTAAACTTACCTTTGCTGTGTTGAGCATCTATTCTTTTCTGACCTCCGCCAAGTTGAGCCTTTTCTCTCAAAGCCTGGAGGTTTTTAATTTTATCTGCTTGACTCATTATAAATAATGTATTAAAAGTTTAAGTTTTATTTCTTTTCACAGAATTCTGTAAGTACACCTGCTGTTGATTTTGGATGAAGGAATGCAATTGTCATTCCGTCAGCACCCGGACGTGGAGTCTTGTCAATAAGTGCGGCACCCTTAGCCTCAACTTCGGCAAGTTTCTCTTCAATGTTTGAAACCTTATATGCAATGTGATGCATACCGCCTCTTCCACCGTTCTTCTCAATGAATTTGGCAATTGTACTTTCAGGTGATGTAGGCTCAAGAAGTTCTATCTTAACCTCACCTACTTTCAAGAATGCTGTCTTAACCTTTTGGTCAGCAACCTCTTCTGTTTTGTAACATGTCATACCAAGCACATTCTCATAATATGGAAGTGCCTCTGCAATACTTGGAACTGCAATGCCAAGATGCTCAATTTGTTCTGGAATCATAATTGAAAATTTTTAAAGTTTATATTGTTGTGTTAGTTGAATTTTCATTGTCATTAGGATGAAGCATATTCTTAATGTTTCTTGTACTGTTTATGTTGTACTCCAAAAGATGCCCTCCCATTTTCTTTCTCTTCAACAGCAGGTATACTATGCAAAGAATGGCAAACAGAGGCCACAAAATACAATTCTGCACAACAACTGACACCTTATAATAATTCATAAGGAACAATGCCATGCCAAATCCTAATTGGATTCCTGAATATATACTGCTGACAAGCAAATGGGACTTGTAAAACTCATTGCAATACAATTGGAACAAATGTATTCTGTGCGGTGCAAAAATATTCTCTCCTGCAAACAGACGCTGGACAATAGTCAGACCCGCCTCCATCATTACTATGGCAAAAAGAAGGAAATATGCCACATTTCCTGTTTTTATAACAAGTGAAATGACAAAATAAGTCATCATATATCCAAGGACTATGGAGCCTACATCGCCGGAGAAACATAGAGGCTCCCTTCTGAAATTAAAGAAAAGGAAGACACATACACCTAAAATTGTCATCAACAGCAGGCTCTCGTCAGTAAAGCCGATTGCGGTAGGCACATACTTGTTAATCAGCAGCAATGGTACTGACATTGACAACGCAACACCTCCAAGCATGCCATTAAGCCCGTCCATAAAATTATACATATTTATGAGACCGACACAAATTATCAACAACAATATGGCTGCTGACCACTGTGAGACTGAAGGCATCAAATCTATTTGAAAATGCAGGCTCAACTGAAACAACATCAAACCTATTGCAATCACCTGAGCCAACAACCTTATAAGAAACCATAAATCCCTCAAGTCATCAATAAAGCTGATGACTGCAAGAATAGTCAATCCTGCAAACCAAAACCATCCTATTTCTGTTCCTGATGCAATTGACGTGATGACATATATCAAATATGACAAATAAAAAATAAAGCCTGCGGCAGTTATTACAGGATGTTTGTGCGAACTTCTGTTGTTGACACCTGCCAGAATCTTGTGTTTTCTTGCTATTGGAAAATATATAAACAGTGAAATCAACAGAATTATAACAGTAATGAAATATAGCATAGCACCCCAAATTTGTATTTGAATTACAAAATTACTAATTTTATTGTATGACACAAACAAAAATGCCAAAAAATTATTAACTTCGCACTCTGTATGGTTACATTATTTACATCATTGTTGATAACACCGCAAAAAGGATGGGAGACAGCCAAGTCCATAACTCAATCAAAGAGAGATGTTATACTTAAATATGCCCTGCCGTTGATTTGCGTTGCAGGATTAAGTGCAATAGCGGGAGTTTTTATTGAAACGGGTAACTTTGATTGGGCATTGGGATTAAAACAATTTGTAATTGTTGTTGTATCGCTATTTACAAGTATATACTTGGCAACATATTGTATCAGAATAACTTACAAAATGATGTACAAGACTGACTGGGCATTCTCAAATGCGTTTATATTCACAATATATTCATTCTCGTGTGTTTTTGCAGTTGTAATTTTAGACAAACTTCTTGAAGATATATTCTTTATAGATATTTTTTATCTTTACACTGTTTACATTGTTTATGAGGGTTATGTCAATTATATTTCAATTCCCGATACAAAACAAGACCACAAGACGGCACTCATTATAATAGCGTCCGCCTTTATAATTTTTTGGCCGCCTGTAGTCAGAAAATTGTTGCTTTGGGCTATGCCGGGACTTAATTAAAGGAGAAAGGATAGATATTCCTCCCCTGGAGGGGAGGTTAGGAGGGGACCTCTCTCATTTTTCATTTTTCATTTCTCATTTAAATATGAGTGAAGTTTATATAAAAAACAAAAAAGCGGGGTTTGATTATGCTTTGCTTGACAAATACACCGCAGGCATTGTACTTCAAGGCACTGAAATAAAGTCCTTGAGGGGAGGCAGGGCATCGCTGGTTGATTCCTATTGTTTTTTCATAAACGGAGAGTTGTGGATTAAGAACATGAACATTCCTGTATATTTTTATGGAACATACAGCAATCATATTCCAACAAGAGACAGGAAACTTTTACTCAACAAAAAAGAGTTAAGGAAATTACAACGGGCAGTAAAGGAGCCTGGTTTTTCAATAGTGCCGACTGCAATTTTCATAAATGAGAAAGGATATGCAAAAGTTGACATTGCGCTGGCAAAAGGTAAAAAAGAGTTTGACAAGCGTGAGTCCATAAAAGAAGCGGAAGACAAACGTGCTATGGAAAGAGCGAGAAGAGTGAATAGTTATGAAATAAAAAAGGAAAATTTATTTTCATAATTTTTTCCTTAAACATTGATAAAAACTAGAAAATACATATAAAAAATTATGAAAATCGTAATTGCGGGAGCGGGTGATGTTGGAACGCATTTGGCAAAGATGCTGTCCAAAGACAGACATACAATCATCCTGCTGGATGAACAGGCTGAAAAAATAAAGACACTTGAAGCCAATTATGACATTTTAAGTGTTGTGGGCAGTCCTACATCACTAAAAGACTTGGTGGAGGCACAGGTGCCGTCTGCTGACCTGTTTGTAGGTGTAACCCCGTCTGAAAGCACCAATATTACGGCGTGCATGCTTGCAACCAAACTTGGTGCAATAAAGACATTGGCAAGAATTGACAATCAGGAGTACCTGTTGCCTAAAAACAAGGAGTTCTTCAAAAGCATGGGCATTGACGCTCTTATTTATCCTGAAATGCTTGCCGCAAAAGAGATTGTAAACAGTCTGAAAAAGAGTTGGGTAAGGCAGTATGTTGAGTTGGCGGACGGTGCGTTGGTTGTTTTGGCTACAAAAATGAGGGCAAACTCGCCTCTTTGCAACATTCCTCTTTCACAAGCATTTGCAACTAACGGAAACATTCGTATCGTTGCTATAAAAAGAGGGGACACCACCATTGTTCCTTCAGGCAAAAATCAGGTTATGGAAGATGACATTGTCTATTTCATAACAACCCGTGAAGGAGTTGAGGATGTTAGAATTCAATCAGGCAAAGAGAAGTATGACATTAATAACATAATGTTTCTTGGAGCCAGCAGAATATGCATAAAAACCATTCAGGAACTACCTAAAAGCAAAGACATTAAAGTCATAGAGCAAGACCTTGACAAAACTTACCGCATAATTGAGAATACAGACAATGTTCTTGTAATACAAGGTGACGGAAGAGACATCAGCCTGCTTCAGCAGGAGGATATAAGTTCTTTTGATGCATTTGTGGCACTGTCAGGTAATGCAGAGACAAACATTCTGTCATGCCTTGCAGCCAAAGGCATGGGAGTGAACAGAACTATTGCTGAAGTTGAGAACATGGACTACATTGACATGGCTGAAAAACTTGACATTGGTGTCATAATCAACAAGAAACTGATTGCCGCAAGTTATATTTACCAAATGATTCTTGGTGGCGATGCCTCCGTAAAATTCCTTACCCTTGCCGATATTGACATTGTGGAACTTACAGCGGAAAACAATTCATATGTGACCAAAGGACCTCTAAGTTCCTTATCCTTCCCTAAAAACACAATTATTGGAGGTGTGGTCAGGAACGGCGTTGGTGAGGTGGCTGTAGGCAAGACCCAAATTCAGGCAGGAGACACGGTAATTGTCTTTTGTAACAGAAACTCACTTGTTGACATGGAAAAACTTTTCAAATGAACAGACTGAGCATAAAAATAGTATGGCGTACAATGTGCATTCTGCTTCAGTTTGAGGCGGTTTTCATGTTTTTGTCTGCAATTGTATCGTTTGCATATAATGAACCTGAATTCATACACCTGTTAATCTCAACCGGTGTTACATTCATATTCGGAATTTTAGGATTGCTCCTGACAAGAGATGTTAAAAATCTTCAGATGGGCAAACGTGAAGGCTATATGGTTGTGTCACTTATATGGATTGTTTTTTCATTTTTCGGATTACTTCCTTTCTATTTAAGCGGTCATATTCCTGATTTCACCAATGCCTTTTTTGAGACAATGAGCGGTTTCACTACAACGGGAGCCACCATTCTTACTGATATTGAGAGTTTGCCTCACGGCTTGTTATTCTGGAGAAGTTTGACACAATGGCTTGGCGGTATGGGTATAATTGTACTCTCTATGGCAATTCTGCCTATCATTGGAGCCGGCGGAATGTCAATGTTCACAGCAGAGGTGCCTGGACCTACCAAAGACAAACTCCACGCAAAATTGGACTACACAGCTAAAATTCTATGGAGCATATATGCCGCCATAACACTTATTGAAAGCGTGATTCTATGGTTGTGCGGAATGGACTATTTTGATGCCATCTGCCACTCCTTTACAACTATGGCATCGGGCGGATTCTCCACTAAAGCGGCAAGCGTTGCATATTGGCACTCCCCTCTTATTGAGTATATAATCATAGTGTTTATGATTATGTCAGGTATAAATTTCACGCTGTACTACCACTTGCTGAGAGGAAGATTCAAAAAACTCACACACAATGAGGAGTTAAAGGCTTACCTTATTATTATAGTAGTGATGACAACCTTGGTTATGGGCAGTCTGCTAATTCACCATAATAATATTATGGATACAGAAAACGCCTTCAGATTTGCATTATTCAACGTTACCGCCCTAATAACAACAACGGGCTTTGCCAACAGCGACTACACCACGTGGGCTCCGTTTGTTTGGACCGTACTGCTTATGATGATGGCTTTTGGAGCGTGTGCCGGCTCAACATCGGGAGGTATAAAGACGGTACGTATTACACTGCTTCTCAAAAACAGTTATTATGAGTTCAAACGTTTGATACACCCTAATGCAGTAATCCCTGTAAGATTCAATGAAAAGGTTGTAAAGCCGCAGCTTATTGACAATGTTCAGGCATTTGTATTCCTGTACCTTATTGTAGTGATAGTAAGCGTTCTGTTCTTCACCGCCTGCGGACTTGATTTTGACAATGCGGTAGGCACATCAATCAGCGCTATCAGCAATGTAGGGCCTGCAATAGACCAATATGGTCCTATGGCTAATTATGCCCCGATGCCTCCACTCTGCAAATGGTATATGTGTCTGCTTATGATGGCAGGTCGTCTTGAATTGTTTACAGTCTTTATGATATTCACTCCATCGTTCTGGAAGAAGTGATTTACAAGGACAAAATACTGCAACATTTTCAGTTCTCCCCCACTAAAGGACAAGAAGAACTTATTGACAGACTTTCACAATTTTTAAGCCCTAATGACAGCAATGACATATTTCTGCTGAAAGGTTTTGCCGGCACCGGCAAAACCAGCGTTATTGGAGCGTTAGTCAAGGCTCTTGGAGAAATGGGAATAACAGTGGTTTTGTGTGCCCCCACAGGCCGTGCCGCAAAGGTTCTTGAAGTGTACGCAGGACATCAGGCTTATACAATACACAAACTTATTTACCGACAGAAAGAACAAAGTGCCGATAGTGCTTTTGAATTGGGATTCAACAGATTAAAGAACGCTCTTTTTATTGTTGACGAGTGTTCCATGATTTCAAATAGCGGAGACTCCACTTTTGGTTCAGGTTGCCTTATTGATGATTTGCTTCAGTTTGTTTTTGGCGGAGCAGGCACTTGCAAACTGCTGCTTCTTGGTGACAATGCCCAGTTGCCACCTGTAATGCAGGAGGAAAGCCCTGCCCTTAACATTGAGTTTCTGAAGGGATACGGATTTTCTGTTGAGGAATTTCTGTTGACAGAAGTTGTAAGGCAGGAATCAATGAGCGGCATTCTGCAAAACGCAACAATGCTAAGAAAGGCACTGACTGAAGCACAGGAGTTGAAGTTTACAACAGCAAATGACGTGATAAGGGTTAACGGCACAAACTTTTCTGAATATCTTGAAGATTCATACAGGCAAGTAGGTGAAGATGAAACACTTATAATAACAAGGTCAAATATACGCGCATTCATGTATGCTGACGGCATAAGGAACAGGATTTTATGCAGGGAGGAACTTATAAGTAACGGCGATATGCTTATGGTTGTAAAAAACAACTATTCCGTACCTGCAGAGTATGGAATTGAGTTTATTGCAAACGGAGACCTTGTCAAGGTTTTACGCCAACGCCGAGTAACAGAGATGTATGGAATGCAGTTTGCTGACCTTACGCTCTCTCTTGTGGATTACAATACAGAGTTGGACATGTTGCTTTTGCGAGACTCTCTAATGTGCAAGACCCCTGCTGAGCTACAGGAGTTACAGGATAAGTTATACAATGCAGTAAGCCTTGATTATGAACATATAAAAAACAAACGCGAGCGATACAAAAAGATGCGTGAGGACAAATATCTGAATGCACTTGTTGCCCGCAGTGCATACGCTGTAACATGTCATAAGGCACAAGGCGGAGGTTGGAAGCATGTTTATGTTGATATGGGCAGGGCATCGGCAGATGAAATTGACGAATCATATATAAGGTGGCTCTACACGGCTGTAACAAGAGCCACAGAAAAATTATTTTTAATCAACTTCAATGATTCTCTATTTTGAAAAAAATTGTTAACTTTGTAGTGTTGTTTTTGAAAATTCATTCGAATGAGGAAAAATCTACTCTATTACGCACTGATATCAGTGCTTTTTTGCGGCTTTTTTACGGCTTGTGTAAACAAAGAATACACAGTAAAGGGTCCTATTGACTACTCTGTGGGGGCAGACATGACAATTATTGGTCCTGTGGGGCATACAAAAGTCAAACTTTATGAACCTTTGCCTGAAAATTTCAATTCCTTCAAGTTCAAAGTCAAGGATGATGAAATTTACCTGTGCAAACAAGACACCCAACATCTTGGCAATGACATTATTGAAAGTTTGAAAATGTTTATCAAAGGAGATTTCTCTTTCCCGCTTGACATTAATGTAAATCCACAGTCAAAATACATAGGAGCATTTGAAAAGATACTTGAGTTTGAATTTCCCGATTTAAACACCAACCCTAATGAGCGTCTTGACAGCATGCTGTTTAATGACGGTCAATATATGACCGTATCACTAACCATGCCTGTTTCTGTTACAGACGGTTCTTACATTGATTTGGTTTGTAATTATGATGAATTTGACATAAACAGTAGAATTTATCCAAACAACACTGCTCATTTTAATCTTAACGGCACTTTTACTGAGGTTAAGTTTGACCTTAGCCGTTCAAAAATAAAATTACACGGAGGTAACAAGTTCTATATAACGGCAAAAGGTTTTTTAGTTTCCAATTCAGAAATACCTGTAGGCTTGGATGCCACATTCAAGCTGAAAATTGAGAAACAGATTCCAAGAATCACATACGGATACTTGGGACCTGACAGAGTTATTTACGAAACAACAAAAAAAATAGCATTCTCATACACTAAGGACTTGACAAACACTGATTTTTTCCTACCATTCTACAATCCTGTCATATATTTACACGGACTCAACTCAATAGGTATCCCTGCAAAATATGAACTTGATTATGTAAAAATGTTAGGTGTGGACCCTGATACTCAGCAGCGTACATTTGTAACAGCTGATTTCAACGGGCAATCTGGAACAGAATTTGTGCTTAATTACCCTACTCCTGCTGAAATAAAAGGCTTGAACACAGACCAACTCATTGACCTCAATACCACATCAATAATTAAGACAACAGATTTCAAACTTGACAAAGACTTTGGACACACTGACCGTCTTTTCCAAATAAAAGGAGATTCGCTTGAATATCACTACAAAATCAGACCTATAGATGTTCAAGGAGAGAATATTGCCTATTTCTTTGATGATTCTCAAATAGACATTATCATTGATGCGGAACTTATGTGTAAATTCAAGGGAAATAAGGATAATCCTAATAAAAACTTCTACATTGAGAGAAGAGATACAGTGAAATTTGACCTATCAAAAGCATCGCTTGACAGCACTGCCATAAATCTTAATGATGACTTTGCTGCAAGAGTAAGAATTTCACTTATCAACCATTTGCCCGTGGGTGGCGTTGCTGAATATAACCTGTTAAGCAAAGACTTAAAATCAGGCATACTGCCTCAGAAAAACGGCTCGCTTACACTTAAGGAGGCTCCTATTGATTCGGAAGGCAGAGTGACTGCTGATGCCCCAAATGTTGACGCATACGTAAAATTCACATACGATGAGTATAAGGAGTTAGTGAAAACAGGAGGCGGAATGCAAATTGTATATAGAGTTGACAATAAATCATATTCTGACATTTGGTTTAAGTCAAATGATTGGATTGACGGCACAGTTGACCTTTGGGCTAAAGGATTCATAACATACGATGCCAACAAGGGGAAAGGAGGCTCAAAATGAAAAAGTTGAGATTACTTGCGGTATTGACGGTTTGCCTAGTTTCAGCATCGTACGCAGAGGTTAATTCATTATACTTCATGAACTATCTTCCATACAAGCTGTACATGAACCCTGCTTTCCAAAATCAATGTGAAACATACGTTGAATTGCCTGGAATATCAACAATAAATGTAGAAGCCAACATAGGGGCACTTAGTTTGAATGATGTTCTTAAACTTAAGGACGGACAAATGGTTACATTCCTACACCCCTCTTTTGGCGGAAGTGAAAGAGATGCTCTGTTTAAGAAACTAAAGAATAACAATGTTGTTCATGAAGAGCTGAATGTCTCTGTATTCGGTTTTGGATTTAGGGTTAAAAAGAAGGGGTATCTCTCCATAAACATGAGTGTCAGACAAGATTTGACAGGTTATATACCCAAAGACCTGTTTTCTCTTGCACTATACGGCACACCTGATTCAACAAATGTAAACCACTATGATTTAAGGAATACCAAGGCTTCTGCCAATGCCTACATTGATTTGAATGGAGGTTACTCACACAGAATAAATGACAAGTGGAGCGTAGGCGGTAGAGTGCATATATTGTTAGGCTTGGCAAATGCAAATGCATCTTTCTCTAATCTTGACATAAATGCCGAAGCCAAACAATGGCGTGTTACAGGCAACGGCGTTATAAACACATCTGTGCCTGCCATGGAGGTAAAAACAGATTCTACAGGCCGTATTTCAGGTTTTAATTTCCCGTCTCAATTCAATGATTATATAAAATCATATAAATTAAGCATGGGTGCAGCATTTGATTTAGGTGCAGTTTATAAACCTATTAAGGACTTGAGTTTGTCATTGTCTATTAAAGATGCAGGCTTTATGGTTTGGGACAATGTCAATAGTGCAAACGGAAATATAGATTATACCTTTAAGGGTATAGAATACCACTATGGGGAGCAAGGTGTAAACTACGGAGACTCAATATTGAAAGTTCTACAACAATCTTATACTACTGATACCAACAAAAAGAAATATGTTACGGCAATGAACGCCAAAATGTATTTTGGGGTTGAATATTCATTTCTACAGGATATGATGAGTGTGGGATTGTTATCAAGGACAGACCTTAATGCAGGCAGACTTCAGGAGGAATTGACACTGTCATACAATCTTCGTCCTTGCAGTTGGTTCTCAATGTCAGCAAGTTATTCATTTATAAGCGGTGGATTCTCTACTTTGGGTGTAGGCTTGAACTTAAGGCTCAGCCCTATAAACCTCTATGTAGTTACAGACTATATGCCTCTGTATTATTCTGCTGAAGGTATCCCTTATCGTTCTCAGAGGGTTAATGTACAGGCAGGTATCCTGTTGACATTCGGTTGCAAAAAGAAGTCTGAACCGCTGTTTACCCCGTCAATGTAATTCCACTATAGTGATTCCGGCACCTCCAAGTTGGACGTGTTCATCACGCACTGATTTTACGGCACTGACTGTGTTCAAGTATTCACGTATGTATTGCTTTAACGCACCGGTGCCTGTTCCGTGTAGAATCCGCACCTCCGATGCTCCAACCATTATGGCATCGTCTATAAAGTAGGCTATGGTGTCCACTGCCTCATTTGCCCTTAAGCCACGCACATCAATATCGCTCTTGAAGTGCAGTTTGCGTTGGCGTATGTTTTCAGCGGTTTCCTTACTTATGTATGTATATGAAGATGTTGACCTCTCTGACTCACGCATCTGCTTATGGCTTGACCTCTCAACTTTTGAAGCATCAACGCTAACTTCCATTTGCCCTATGATGATAGTTATTTTACTACCATTTACATCAATCACCTGACCTATGGTATCGCCGTACTTAACGTAATCACCTTTAACATACTGTGTCTTTTCAGTGTTTTTGGCTTTTGTTTTTTGCTGTTCTACCTTACGTTCCTTTACAAGCACCTCATGTTTGGTGTTGAACTCCTTACGAATCTGTTTGGTGCGTTCCTTCTCTGCTTTTGCCTCCTTAATTTCCCTAATGGTATTCTCTATGGTGGCATTTGTTTGAGACATAAGCTGTTCAGCCTCTTCTTTTGCCTTTTTCAAAATCTCCTTACGCTCTGTATTTATTGAATCAAGTCTGCGTTGCAATGCCTGAGTGACTTCGTCCATTTTGCGTTCCTTAAGTTTTATCTGCTCACGCTTGTTTTCCCAGTATCGTTTGTCACGGGCTGCATCCTGAAGATTCTTGTCATAATCAATATGTTCCCTACCCACTTTTATGGTAGCGGATTCAATGATTGATGTAGGCAAACCTATCTTTTTTGCTATCTCAACAGCAAATGAACTGCCTGGATTCCCTATTTCAAGTTGGAACAAGGGTTCCATTTTATGACGGTCATACAGCATTGCCCCGTTAACAAGCCCTGGTGTCTGACCTGCAAGATGTTTAAGGTTAGTGTAGTGTGTGGTTATAACTCCATAACTGCCCTTTCTGTTAAACTCTTCAAGTTCCGCCTCCGCTATGGCTCCGCCTATGTTTGGCTCAGTGCCTGTTCCAAACTCATCAATAAGAAGAAGTGTACGTGGAGTTGTATATTTTAGAAAATACTTCATGTTTGTCAAATGAGAACTATATGTACTAAGGTCATTCTCAATTGACTGCTCATCACCTATATCTATAAATATATTGTCAAACAGACCCACCCTGCTATCAGGTTGCATTATTACAGGCAATCCGCACTGAATCATATATTGGACAAGCCCTACAGTTTTAAGGCACACTGATTTACCGCCTGCGTTAGGTCCTGAAATAATTACAATTCTATTGTTGTTTGTAAGCCTTATATTCAAAGGCACTATGTCTTTTCTTTGTGCAAGCAGAGACAGCAACAGCAACGGATGCACCGCATTATTCCACTCAAAATCAGGTTTGTCCTCAGGAATGTGGCAACTTGCACCAACTTGTGCGGCAAACTTGCTTTTTGCCTGTATAAAGTCAATTACACCTAAAAATCTGTACGACTTGTCAAGTGACGGAATTTGAGGACGGATAAAGTCAGTACACTCCTTCAGTAATCTTATGACCTCACGCTCCTCATCCAATTCCAACTCTCTAATGCGGTTGTTTGCTTCAACAACCTGTGTGGGCTCTATGTAAACGGTCTTGCCTGTAGCCGATTCATCATGCACTATTCCACTGATTTTGCGTTTGTATGCAGGCGGCACAGGTATTACAAGTCTTCCTTCCCTTAATGTTGGCGTTACATCCTTATCTATGTACTCATTTGCCTTGGCTTGTCCTAAAATCTGAGCCAAAAGTTTGGAAGTGGCAGCCGTTTCAGCCATCTTGCTTCTACGTATTGACTGCAACTGAACACTTGCGTCATCCTTTATTTTGCCAAATTTGCTAAGAATGGCGTCAATATGTCTGCAAACATCGTCAGCACGCTCCACTTTTATGGCAAGTGCCTTAAGATTAGGATATTGTTCTTCATTTTTTGCTCCTAAATAAGCAAGTATAGCACTAATGGCCTGTAGAGAACGACGAATTTCAAATAATTCTGTTTCAGAAAGATACGTTCCCTCCGGAGTGATACGTTTCAATGATTCCCTTGGGTCAAACCAATAGTCCTTTGGAAAATTGTCACTCTCCTCCTCAATACGCATAAACTCAGCGGTTTGGTTCAATCGTTTCCTGATATCTGAAAGAGTGTTTGAAAACTGCATTGCATCAACAACACTCCTACCTAATGAACTCAGGCAGTTCTGTTTCAAATGCTCCCTGATTTGGGTAAAACCAAGTTTTTGTTCTATGCTGTTAACGGGGTATAACATATCATTTCTGACTTATATGCCTTATTGCGATGTAAAAGTACAAAAAAAATTGTACATCTTAATAATTTTGTTTATATTTGCAAAATGAAATATTAAATACTATCATAAAATGAAACACGTTTTTAGAATACTACTTGGTTTGGCGGCTATTTGCCTGCTTTGGTTGTGCTATGACAGTATAACCACACCTATTAAGTTCCTTGACCAAAAAGAGGCTCGTGAGAAAGAGGTGGCCGCAAGGCTTATTGACATTCGTAAGGCAGAGAATGAGTATCGCCTGCAAAAAGGTTGCTACGCGGCAAACTTTGATGACCTGTACGCTTTCCTTTACAATGAAAAGGCAAAACGAGTTCTTAAAGTAGGTGAACTTACTGACAAGCAACTTGAAAGAGGAATTACAGAAGTCAAGGCATTGAAACTTCTGCAAACAGGAGGAAGAGAGGACAAAGCCACGTATGAGGAACTTGTTGCTATGGGATTCAAGCGTGACACCACTTTTGTACCTATGATTGACGCCGTATTTGGTGAAGGATATAACATTGACTCAATGCGTTACATTCCTTATTCAAGTCCACGCCAAGAGTTCTCTCTTGATACTGCAACTGTTGTAACAGGCTCTGCAGGTATTCAGGTTAAGGTTATGGA
>JAZUKL010000034.1:0-15075 GCA_045643245.1 Candidatus Enterocola sp. | reverse complement strand
GGGTGTATCTACTGATGAGTTGATTGTTCATATTACAAGATTTGTATCTGGTATATGGCAGATTCACGCATTCAGAGAGGGAAATACTCGTACAACTGCGGTTTTTTCTATATTATTTTTGCGTTCTATCGGGTTCAGTGTAGATAATAATATGTTTGCAAGACATTCGTGGTATTTTAGGAATGCATTAGTTCGTGCAAATTATAGGAATGCTAAAAAAGGTATCGATTACAGCCCGATATACTTGGAGAGGTTTTTTCGCAATCTGCTTTTTGGTGAACGATGGGATTTAAGAAATAGATATTTACACATTAATCCTACGGAAGAATGGAGTGAGCAGCCAAATCTTGCAGCCCCAATAAATATAGAACAAGTACCGAGTAAGTACCGAGCAAGTACCGAGCAAGCATCGGGCAAGTATCGTCCAAGTAGTGTGTCTGTTGAAAAACTTATATTATCAGTGACAAATGAATATATGAGTATGTCTGAGATGATGAAAAAATGTGGGTTAAAGCATAGGGAAACATTTAGAACTAACTATGTGCTTCCTGCTTTGGAAGATGGAGCCATAGAACGTGAATATAAAGAGCAGCCACATCATCCTAAACAACGGTACAGACTTACAGAAGAAGCAATGTTTTGGAAGAAAAAGAATGAATATAGCCAAGCATAAAAAGTAAAGGAGAAAAGATTTCTCCTTTCTCCTTTTTCCTTTCTCCTTTAAAAGATTACGGCAAAGCCGTAATCTTTTTTTACATCATTCCACCCATTCCGCCGCCCATTGGAGGCATTGGGGCAGGGTTTTCCTCTTTCTTGTCTGCTATGACGCACTCTGTTGTAAGCATCATACCTGCTATAGAAGCGGCATTCTCAAGTGCTACACGAGTTACTTTTGCAGGGTCAATTACGCCATTCTCAAATAAGTTCTCGTATGAGTCGGTACGGGCATTGTAACCAAAGTCTCCCTTGCCTTCCATAACCTTTTGAACTATAACGGCTCCCTCTTTGCCTGCATTTGCAACAATCTGACGGAGTGGCTCTTCAATTGCACGCTTAACAATTTCAATACCTGTTGTCTCATCATCATTAGCACCCTTAAGACCTTCAAGAGCCTTGATGGCACGAATGTAAGCAACGCCACCGCCAGGAACTATACCTTCCTCAACTGCAGCACGTGTTGCGCTAAGAGCGTCATCTACACGGTCTTTCTTCTCTTTCATTTCAACTTCAGATGGTGCGCCAATGTAAAGCACTGCTACACCGCCTGCCAATTTGGCAAGACGCTCTTGAAGTTTCTCTTTGTCATATTGAGAGGTTGTTGTCTCAATTTGAGCCTTGATTTGACCAACTCTTTGCTTGATGGCATCTTTGTCACCAGCACCGTTTACAATAGTGGTGTTATCCTTGTTTATTGTAACTGTATCAGCAGTGCCAAGCATATCAAGTGTTGCTGTGTCAAGTTTCAGACCTTGCTCCTCACTTATTACCACACCGCCTGTAAGAATGGCAATGTCTTGAAGCATCTCTTTGCGGCGGTCTCCAAAGCCTGGAGCCTTAACTGCACAAACCTTAAGACCTGCTCTCAAACGGTTTACAACAAGTGATGTAAGAGCCTCACTGTCAACATCTTCTGCTATGATAAGTAGTGGGCGGCTGCCTTGTACGACAGCCTCAAGTATTGGAAGAATATCCTTTAGAGAAGATATTTTCTTATCGTGGATAAGAATGTAAGGCTTCTCAAGAACTGCCTCCATTTTCTCTGTGTCTGTTACAAAGTATGGTGAAAGGTAACCACGGTCAAATTGCATACCTTCAACAACATCAACTGTTGTGTCAGTACCTTTAGCCTCTTCAACTGTAATTACACCCTCTTTCTTTACTTTAGCCATTGCATCGGCAATAAGTTTGCCTATTTCAGTATCGTTGTTGGCAGATACTGTGGCAACCTGCTCAATTTTATTGAAATCATCGCCAACCTCACGGCTTTGAGCCTTGATACTCTCAACCACTTTAGTAACCGCCTTGTCAATACCACGCTTCAAATCCATTGGATTTGCACCTGCGGCAACATTCTTAAGACCTACTGAAATAATTGATTGAGCAAGCACAGTAGCGGTAGTGGTACCGTCACCGGCATTGTCACCAGTCTTAGATGCAACCTCTTTGACCATTTGGGCACCCATGTTCTCAAATGCATCATCAAGTTCTATCTCTTTTGCAACTGTCACACCGTCTTTAGTAATATGTGGTGCACCAAATTTCTTTGCGATGATAACGTTTCTGCCCTTAGGACCAAGTGTCACCTTAACTGCATTTGCAAGTTCATCAACGCCCTTTTTAAGTTGGTCACGGGCATCAATATTAAATTTAATCTCTTTTGCCATAATTTTACCCTTTCAAATTAGATTATTGCCAAAATGTCACTTTGGCGCATAATTAAATACTTTTCTCCTTCAAACTCTATTTCTGTGCCGGCATATTTGCCATAGAGTACTGAATCTCCTTCTTTAACTACCATTTCCTCATCTTTGGTTCCCTTACCGGTTGCCATTACTGTACCTCTAAGAGGTTTCTCTTTTGCTGAATCAGGAAGTATAATACCTCCTGCTGATTTCTCTTCAGCCGCATTGGGTTTGATTAAAACCCTGTCTGCAAGTGGTTTAATGTTCATAATAGATATATAAAATGTTAATAAATACTCGATTCACCGATTCACCGCATCACCGATTCACCGCATCACCATATGTGGCAAATTCCGTGCCAAAGACATATTGACATAAAAAAAAGAGCCGTTTTGACAAACAGACTCTTTTATTGTAAATAGTGGTAATTGCTATTCATTAAATGAATGCCGCAGATAATACGCTCAGTACAACAAGTATACCTGCTAAAGCCCAAGTTGCCTTTTCAAGGAAGTCTGTTGTCTTTTTTACACCCATAACACTGTTTGATGATGCAAACTGTGATGCAAGACCACCACCTTTAGAGTTTTGAACAACAACAATCAAAATAAGCAAAAACGCTATAAACACTGATAACACAACTAATAAAGTAAACATAATTCTAATTATTTTCTATTAATTTATTCAAGTTTTCAATTTGCTCTGCAAAGTAACTACTTTTTTCCGGATATTTCAAATTTAATTTCTCAAAAATTCTAATTGCCTTTGAATATTGTTTCTGTTTAATATAGACTTTTGCAAGGCTTTCAGTAAAAATGCTATCTGTAATATTCTCATTATCAGATGTTTCTGTAATGTTAAATTCATCAGAAACCTCTCCTACGGGAGATATGTGAGGATTTTTTGAAATGAAACTGTCAATAAGGTCTGAATGCTGAAGTTTTGGGGCATTGTCATTTTCAGTATCGTCAGGAATTTCAACGTTTTCATTTATTACTGATTGTTTGACAGATTTACTCTCCATAACCTCTTCAAGTCTTCCTCTGTCAGGGACAAGTAACGCAATACGCTTCAACTCAGACTGATACATCAAATCATCAGTAGCCTTAAGATTCTTTAGGTAGAGTAGGGCTGCACTTTGGAAATAGGGGTAAGTCTTTGATAATTCCTTGATTTCAGGCAGAGTATGCTTGTTAAGCAACTCCGGACTGTTCATATATTTTATTAATTCCTTAGCGGTCATAATTACCAATTGGCTACTGTATCGTTGTATATGTTTTCACAAATCTCCTTTATAATCTCCTCAATAAGTTGGTCTTGAACATCGGTGAACAGAATATTACTGTCAAAATTTCTGTAAGCGGAATAAGAACGTTCAAAATCCTCTTCATGGTCAGTATTATTTACATACCTTACATTTATTCTTATTGTCAAACGGGTTTCCGATGCCATTGTATTGTCTGATGAAATGGCCATTGGAGTAAGGTCATAACCTGTAATTTCACCTTCAAGTTCCAAATCGCCGTTCTGACGCACCATGTTAAGCCTGGTCTGACGGGTGTAAGTGTCTCTGATTTCTTCATTGAATTTTATGGCAAGAGGAGCATACACCATTGCGGCACGGTTAGGAAAATCCTGTATGGCAATGGAGTGAACCTTGTTGTAATCAATTACGGTACCATTCATCTTATAAGATATGGTGCAACCGCTCAAAAGCATTACAAACAAACAAAATATTAATATAACTGATTTCTTCATAACTTCATAAGCTGAAAGTTAATTTTTAACTCTCCTTTCTCCTTTAATTGATTCCGTAGTCCTTAAGTTTCCTATACAGAGTTCTTTCTGAAATTCCAAGTTCTGTAGAAACAAGTTTTCTGTTGTTGTTATGTCTCTTTAACGATTCCAAAATCATTTGTTTCTGCATATCTTCCATAGAAACAGGTTCCTTATCCTGTTCCTGACTGTCTGTGTCAATATTATCTTCAGAGTCAGCCGATGCAGGCTCTGTATATTCAGTAGCTTCCAAAGGCTCATAAACCTGTGCACTCTTCCATTTTGTCTGATGAGGAGCAAGTTTATTCTGCAATTCACTCACAGCCCTTTCAAGAGCGTCAATTTTTTCCTGATAAGTCTTGTTCTGCTCATCCAATTTATGGAGTAGGGCATATAGCAATTCCCTTTCCTTAGAAAAATCCCCGTTATTGCCTTTTGCTATTATTGGCAGACGGCTTTCAGATTCATCGGGCAAATAATTTTCAAGAGTTTCAGCGGAAATGTCTCTGTCAATCTCTATAGCGGACATCTGTTCCACAACATTTTTCAACTGACGAATGTTACCCTGCCAATAGTAGTTCTCAAGTTTTTCCATTGCATCAGGTTGCAGACGAATTGCCGGTCTATGGTATTTGTCGGCAAAATCGTTGGCAAATCTGGTGAAAAGAATGTGAATATCCTTTTTTCTCTCTCTTAGAGGCGGTACATAAATAGGTATGGCATTCAATCTGTAATAAAGGTCTTGACGGAATTTGCCTTCCCTTATAGCCTCCAAAAGATTTACGTTTGTAGCCGCTACAACCCTTACATCGGTTTTCATAACCTCCGATGAACCAACTCTATAGTACTCTCCATATTGAAGTACACGTAAAAGCCTTGCTTGTGTCTGTAGAGGAAGCTCGCCAACTTCATCCAAGAAAATGGTGCCGCCGTTTGCAACTTCAAAGTATCCTTGCCTGTCATTCAAAGCACCTGTAAATGAGCCTTTTATATGTCCAAAAAGTTCAGAATCCATTGTTCCTTCAGGAATTGCCCCGCAGTTTACAATTACATATTTCTTATGCTTTCTTGGACTGAAGTCATGAATGAGTTTAGGAAAACTCTCCTTACCTACACCGCTCTCACCTGTAATAAGTACAGGCAAATCAGTGTCGGCAATTTGAATAGCCTTTCTGATTGATTGGTTTAACTCAGCATTGTTGCCGGTTATGTTATATCTGTTTTTTATTTCCTGAATATCAATATTAGCCATTGTGTCTCTGTTTTACAATATCTACTGCTGCGTACAATGCTTGTCTGAATGAATTCTCCGATGCCAAATTCTGACCTGCTATATCGTATGCAGTGCCATGGTCAGGTGATGTGCGTACAACATCAAGTCCTGCGGTGAAATTAACGCCGTTGTCCATACTTAACAGTTTGAAAGGAATGAGCCCCTGGTCATGGTACATGGCAAGTACAGCGTCATATTTTGTGTATTCATCGCTGCCAAAGAACCCGTCTGCAGGAATCGGGCCCACACAAACAATCTCATTCTCCATTGCCTCTGTTACAGCAGGTTTTATTATTTCAATATCCTCCTTGCCTATTACGCCTTGGTCTCCGCTATGAGGATTCAATCCCAATACGGCGATGCGTGGACGGGAAATTCCAAAATCATTTTTCAATGTCTTGTTGAGTGTCTTTATTTTGTTTACAATCAACTCTTTTGTCAGTGTTTGTGATATTTTTGCTACAGGTATATGTCCTGTAACAACTGCAACTCTAAGTCTGTTACTTATAAGCAACATCAGGGCGTCTCCCTTTTTTCCGAAAATCTGTTCAAAATACTCTGTATGCCCAGGAAATGCAAACTTGTCAGACTGAATGTTTTTCTTGTTGATAGGTGCCGTTACTATGGCGTCAATCAAGCCTGCCTTAAGGTCTGCCGTTGCTTTCTCCAATGCCTGAAATGCTGCCTCACCTGCGCCTTGAGTGCATTGTGACAGCTCAACCTTAACTTCATCGCTGTTGCAGTTTATTATGTTTGCACGCTTGTCAGAAGCATCGCCGGCTGAATTTATAAGGTTAAGATTAACGTTGATGTCCAAAGCCTTACGATGATATGCGGCAACTTTAGGCGAACCATATATTATAGGCACGCAAAGTTCCAGGATTCTTAAGTCTGCAAGAGTTTTCAGAATAATTTCGTACCCGATTCCGTTAATATCGCCCTGTGTAATTCCTATTTTAATCTTGTTTTCCATTGTTTGTATCGGTGTTATTAAATTTTATAGTGTAAAGTGTTGATTCAAGTTGTCTTAGTACATTGCGTTTGTATTGGTTGGGGGCATAAATGAAAGCCTCTGCCGTAACCACACGGTTGTTCTCCTTATCAAGACAGGTGATGCTTACAAACGGACCTCCCATAATGTCTCCAATAACAGTCCAAAGCCCTCTCACTTCTGCGGCATACTCTCCGTTTTCAAGCATGGTGCTTTTGAAAATAGGTGGCTCAAAAGTGTATTCGGTACCCATGTATGAAGCCTCTGACGGACCCGGAATGTTGAGCATCATAACGGAATCTCTCTTGTGAAGTATCATTTCACGGGTAAAGGTTTGTGCGGCGTTATAAGGATAGGTGTAAATAACTATGTTTTGGCGTATGTCATTGCTTGAGTTTGATGTCCAAAGGAAGTTCTCTTCGCTCTTGAATCTGTTAAATCCTTTTGGAATAACCATTGATAGTCCAAATTTCTTTTGAACGCTGTCCATTGCCGCTGTCTCTCTGTAATGACGCTGATAGGCAATAGCACGTTTCCTTTCCGCTTTTATGAAGTAGTCAAGAATGTCATTGGCGTATTTGCCTATGGCATTTGCAACGCTCTGTTTGTCAGGCCCGTTTATTTTCATAATGCTTTGAGGATGTGCCCATTTGTCATTTTCATCTGAAAGTTTTACATGACTGTAGGCGTCTCCCACATTGACAATTATTATGTTACGGGCAGGTTTCAGCAAATCAGTAAATCCTTTGTGTGATGTCTTTGAAATGTTGAAATACGGCTCTGATTGTGGCATGCATGGCATATCCTGATTAAGAATTGCAAACAAAGAATCTCCCACCGCACTTTTTGCAATGGAGTCATCAATTACAACCAACACCTCATTTGCCGTACCTGATACGTTAGGCTTGGTGTTTATTTTTCCGCAAGATGCTAATCCCAGCAATGCAAAAAAAGTTAAGTATATTTGATATTTTTTCATATTTAATATTGTTTAGAATGAAAGTTATTGACAAGAGTTTGTATATACCCATTCCAGTGGCTCATACCTTCTGTGAAGGTATTCGTCCCTCCCATAACGGTTCTGTGAACCTATGGGTCCCTCCCACTATACGACTGCGTGGGTGCAGACGCACTGTTATGGGTATATACAAACTCATTATTGTCATATAACTTTCAATTTGAGTAAAATCAAAGCAAGTCTTTGATTTTACTCAGCATTCCGCATGCCGCCTCAATATCTTGCCCACGAGAGCGGCGAATGGTTGTTGTAATATTATATTTTTCTAATCTTCGCATAAATTCAGTCATTGTTTCCGCTTTTGACGGCAATACCTTTACATCAGGTATTGAATGATAGGGTATAAGGTTTACTCTGCACGGTATGCCCTTAATCATTTTTGCAAGATGGTCAGCATCGGAGATGGAATCATTGACTCCGTCAAACATTGTGTACTCAAAAGAGATACGCCTCTGACCGCTCCAGTCATATTGCTTTACAAGTGAAAGAACATCACTTAGCGGATAAGCCTTTTCAGCGGGCATATATGCCGCCCTCACTTCAGAATAAGGGAAGTGCAGGCTTATAGCCAAGTTACATTTACTCTCCTGCAAAAACCGTTCCAAACCAGGCAAAATGCCTACGGTTGAAAGTGTTATCCTTTTTGGACTCCAAGCCAAGCCGTAATTTGCCGTTATTATTTCAATTGACCTAAGAACCTCATCGGTATTGTTAAGAGGCTCTCCCATACCCATATAAACTATATTTGTAAGGGTGTCAAACTTTTCTGTTTCAAATATTTGGTTCAGTATCTGCCCCGATGTCAGATTTCCCTTAAAACCCTGTTTTCCAGTGGCACAGAACTCACAATTCATCTGACAGCCAATCTGAGATGATATGCAAAGTGTTGCACGGTCTTCTTCAGGAATATATACACTCTCAACAAACTTGTTATCCTCAATTTCAAATAGGTACTTTACTGTGCCGTCTTTACTTCTGCTTGCCTTTACAGGCTTTTTTCTGCCCGTAACATACTCTTTTGACAGTGCCTCACGTCCTTTTAGAGATATGTTTGTCATCTCATCAATTGAGGTGGCACGCTTTTGATACAGCCAACCTGCAATTTGAGTGGCAGTAAACTTAGGCAATCCCAAACCTGTAACCACCTCTTGTAACTGAGGTAAGGTGAGCCCAAGCAAACTCTTCTTTTCAGAACACTTTTCAGGCATTAAAGCACTTTTTAAGTAATCTTTTACACCAACACTCTTTAGGAGCGGAAATTCTTGCAATGTATTTACCAAGAATATCAAACTCAATGTTTACAACAGTACCTTCCTTTATGTTATGGAAGTTTGTATTGGTGTAGGTGTAAGGTATAATGGAAACCATAAAAGTATCATCAGTAGGGTTGCACACGGTAAGGCTGGTACCGTTAACGGTAACAGAGCCTTTATCTACTGTAATGTAACCACGCTGCCTCATTGCCTTGTCAGCTTTATACTTGAATGTAAAATACCAACTGCCTTGATTTTCAGTAACATTTGTACAAATTGCAGTTTCATCAACATGACCTTGCACTATATGTCCGTCAAGTCTGCCGTTCATTACCATACTGCGTTCAACATTCACCTCTGTGCCAACTTCCCAAGTGCCTAAATTTGAACGGTCAAGAGTCTCTTTCATGGCTGTAACGGTGTAGTTTTCACCTTCAATCTTGACTACTGTAAGGCAAACTCCGTCATGAGCCACACTTTGGTCTATCTTTAACTCACTTGTAAACGGGCAGGTTAGTGTAAAATGTACATTGCCGCTCTCTTTCTCTATTTTCACCACTTTTGCTGTGGTCTCAACAATTCCGCAAAACATAATAATTGAAAATTGAAAGTTAATTTGGTATACTTTCCACTTCTATAGAAATTCTAATATCTTTATGAAATGATGCCAATGAGGCATCGATGTATGGTTTTAAGTCATTGTAATAATTATTCCTGAAATAGTAGTCAACGCTGAACTGAGCCTTTCCATCTTCATAGAAATAGTATTTTTGCAGACGGCGGTCAGTTGATGCGTTAATCATAGTCAATTCCACAATTTTGTCAAAATCACCATGCTTGAACACACCTTTTTCAATGCTTTCCCATTGGTTGTTGGCATTGTAAGCCCCTTTATACAGGTCTAAGCGGTCTTCTGTACGCTCGTATGGAAGTGAGCGCATGTCATACAGACAGATGTTTGCGTTGCCAAGCAAGGTGTCCACATAAACTGAAATCCTTTTCTCAGCAAACGGGTCAGCCTCCTGCTCAAGTTTTGCTATAGAATCAGTAAATGACTGACTGACAACCTTATATCCTGCCGGTACCTGATAAGCAATATGCAGTTCATCATTGAACACAAGGTCACTGAGCAGGGAAGTGTCATACTTCAATTCCCTCTCCTTAATACACGATGCCAGCATCGTTGCCATCAAAACTAGTATAATACCACTTTTCAGTTTCATAACTAAGAATGCACATTATCTTGCAAAGATAACAAATTTTTTTGATTTTTTCATCCAAAAATGATTATTCAGAGAAATAGACTCTCTTGACACGCTTTGAAATGCTGGTCAGAATCTCGTATGGAATGGTGCCTGTTTTGGCGGCAAGTTCTGATATGGTAAGGTCAGAGTTGAATACTGTAACCTCATCACCCTCTTTAACACCGTCAATGTCAGTAATGTCTATCATACAGACATCCATACATATATTGCCAATGAACGGAGCACGCTTGCCGTTAACAAGAACGCACCCGTTTCCACGTCCAAAGGCACGGTTAAGGCCGTCAGCGTAACCGATAGGAATGGCGGCAATCTTAGAAGTGCGGTTAAGCACGCCACGGCGGTTATAACCTACGGTTTCATCGGCAGGAATCTCCTTTATTTGAAGAATAATGGTTTTTAGAGTGGCAACATTCTGTATGTCAGACTTTTCATTAAGCCCGACACCATATAGCCCGATACCTAACCTGACCATTTCAAACTGATATTTGTCACTGATTCTTTGAACGCCTGATGTGTTAAGTATGTGCCTTATTATGTCAGGGTTAAGATTTTGCTTAAGATAATCAGTTGAGCGTGTGAACTTTCCTATTTGAGAGGCTGTAAATTCATCTTCATTAGGGTCTTCCGCCGCCGCCAAATGTGAGAACGCCGATACCGCCTTAACTCCGTTCATACCCTTAAGTTTTTCAACAAGCAAAGGCATGTCAGTTTCAAGAAAACCCAAACGGTGCATTCCTGTATCAATTTTAATGTGGATAGGGTGTGCCTTAACGCCTGCCGATGTCGTGAATGCGGCAAATTTCTCCAGCATTCTGAAACTGTATATTTCAGGCTCAAGATTGTATTTTATAAGCAAGTCAAAAGTACCTGGCTCAGGGTCCATTACAATTATGTTTGTGCTGATGCCGGCATTTCTCAACTCCACGCCCTCATCTGCCACGGCAACGCCAAAATAGTCACAATGGTGATGGCTCAGAGTTTGTGCAACCTGCAGGGCTCCGCATCCGTATGCGTCAGCCTTAATCATTGCCATTGCCTTGGTGTCTCTGTTTATGTATGAGCGTAACTTCTTGAAATTGTGAACTAAAGCGGTAAGGTTAACCTCCATTACAGTTTGGTGCCGCTTTTGCTCAAGGTGTTTGGAAATCTGTTCAAAATGGAATTTTCTTGCTCCCTTAATAAGAATTATTTCATTTGCAAAGTTCAAGCCGGCATTAAGGAAAGTATCGGTGGAATCAAAGAAAACGGCATCTTTAGGAAACAAATTCCTGTGAACAGAAATCTCTTTTCCTATGGCAATTACCCTGTTGATACGCTTTTGCCTTATCAGCGATGCCACATGACTATACAAGGTGTCACCGTCCATTCCGCTTTCGGCAACGTCAGAAATTATTACGCTCTTTTTCTCAAATTTAAGTTTTGAGAATGCCTCCATAAAGATAAGTGCCTCACTTAGAGAACTTAAGTCATTACTATATGCGTCATCAATAAGTTGGCAACCGTTTATGCCCGTCTTTACCTCAAGCCTCATTTCAATAGGCTCAAGATTTTCAAGATTGACTTTTTTGCCTAAATAAATACCGCAGACAAGGCATTGAATTGCATTCTGAAGAGAAATGTCATCAGTAAAATCAATGTTGCAATTGCCGGCGGCACCCTTACAAATATATGAAATATGAGATATGCCCTCCTTTTTCTCCACTTTAGTAATGTTTACGGTGGCAGTAGGGTCATTGAATCCCCATGAAATAAGATTGATGCTTGGATTGATTTTTTTTACGGCACTTACTATCTTGCTGTCATTCTTAAAGATAAGAACTTCCGATTCCTTGAAAAGCAGAAGTTTTTCATTAAGTTTTTCATCGTCCGATGCAAAACCTTCACTATGTGCGGCACCAATGTTTGTAAGTATGCCAATTGTAGGCTTGATTACGGTTTGCAGGTTTGCCATCTCTCCTTTTTCAGAGATTCCAGCCTCAAATATTCCAAGAGTAGTGTAATCCTCAAGTTCCCATACAGATAGAGGTACTCCTATTTGAGAATTGTAACTTTTTGGAGAACGTGTTATTCTGAATGTATTGCCAAGTGCGGCATAAAGCCATTCCTTTACAATGGTCTTGCCGTTGCTTCCCGTGATGCCAATAACGGGTATGTTGAATTTTGCCCGATGGAATGCGGCAATTTGTTGCAATGCCTTGACTGAATCATCAACAATGAAGAAGTTTGCATTTTCAAGATTCCTGAACTCATCTTCAAGTGTGCTTACAACAAAATTCCTTACTCCTGCGTTGTATGCGTTATTTACAAACTTATGCCCGTTAGCCGTTGATGTGGTTATTGCAAAAAACAGAGTTTCAGCAGGGTAGAGCAGAGTTCTGGTATCGGTGCTGAGATAAGATATGGTTGCGTCCTGTGCGTTTATTGCACTGTTGCAGTTAAGTATCTCTTTAATGTTATTTGGAGTGTATATCATATATCTATCTTTTGTATCACAAAATTAGTGAATAATTTTAAGTTGACAAAAATTTTGACTACATTTGCATTTATCAATAAAAATAATAAGTATATGAAAAGAATTTTATTTTCTGTGCTGATATGCACAGTGATTTTGGCATCGGGTTGTCAAAAGAATGGTTCTGCATCTGAGAGTGATGCCGACATAGTGGTTTATGGTAAAATATACCAAGCCAATGTAACGCCAGGTGGCGGACCGGACCAAAAAAGTGATATCGCGGATGCAATGGTAATCAAAGATGGTAGGTATATCTATGTAGGTTCAGTAGAAGAAGCCCAAAAATATGTAACTGAAAAAACACAAGTCATAGACCGAAGAAATATGGGAATGATAGTGCCTGGTATGACAGAGGGCCACGGTCACTATATTTTAGGCAATATACAGCACGCAATGGGTACACTTGCATTTGGTGATGTTGCGAAATACGAACAGATTCTTGAAATATTGGATAAACATTGTGCGGAGATGGAGAATGGTTCAAAGCCTAAAAGAAACGTTTTTGGATTCGGGTTCAATTATCCTACAATAAAAATCAAAGGATTTGATGTGGAGCATAATATTGCCGCCGATTTTGACAATATAGCACATAAACACGGATTGGATGATTTGCTTATATTCATTTCTGACGGTGATGGACATCGTTGTTTTGTCAATTCAAACTGTATGCGTAGGGCAGGCATCCTAAATGAAGACGGAACCATAAAGGAAGGCGCTGATATTGTTCAGGGTGGGGAAATATTTACATTCATAAAGGATGGAAAGAAATATCCTACGGGTCAGTTTACTGAACAAGCCAATTCTCTTATAAGAATGTTGGGTATGGACTTCTCAGAGATGTTGACTCCAGCCGTGCTAACAGAAGGATTTGAGGGTATGCAACGTATGTTGCTTTCTAACGGTTATACAAATACCGTTTGCGGTTTGACAAATTATTTTGACCCAAAGTCAGTATATGATGTTTTAAGAAGCAACGATGAGGCTGGCAATCTCTTTGTTAATGTATTGGCGACATACAATATAGAGACTTGGATGGACTATAATAAGGAGATACAGAATGCCATTGATATTAAAAACACACAGGCAAGCAAGCATGTGCATCCAACTACAGTCAAGCTTTTTATGGACGGTGTTACAGAAACAGGAACAGGTCTTATTTTTGAAAACTACAACGATGAAAAAGGAAACCCAACAGATGATTGTGGAATTCAGATATGGCCGGAAGATGTATTGTGTAATATTGTAAGTATGGCAAATAATAACGGAATGCCTGTTCATACCCACACGTTTGGTGATAAGGCTGTGAATCTTGTTTTAAAGGCGTACAGCACTTGTGGTAAGAAGGAGATGCGTAACAGTATTGTTCATGCCAGAAATATTAAAGATGAGGATTATGCAGTGATTGCAAATAACAATGTGGTTGTAACAGAGGCTGTAACGCTTCATTTGGGACCTGCAAAATGGGTGGAGAAGAAGTATGGCAAATCTGTTCCTATTCTGCCTGATTACTATGCCCAACATGCTTATCCCATAAAGTCCTTAATGCAAAAATGCATTGTCACCACTTCCTCTACTGACTATCCTGCTACAGCGGGTTGCCCTGTACATCCATTTAAAATTATGGAAACTGCCGTTACAGGGTATCTGAGAGATTTGGGTGAATGGGGAGAACCATTCTGGACTGATGAGTGTGTGACGCCGGAGCAAATGCTTCAGATGCTTACAATAAACGGAGCGTACCAATTAGGATTGGAAGCGGAGCGTGGCAGTATAGAGGAGGGTAAATACGCAGATTTTGTGATTGTTGACAAAGATGTTCTTACCTGCCCTCATAATGAGATAGGTGACGCAAACATTATTGCCACCTACTTTGAAGGGAAGAAGGTTAGTGAGTAGTGGACAGTTGAAAGTTGATTGCGTTAGCAGACTTAAAGTAAAGTTAAAATAGATTAATAACCTATGAATAGGTCTAATCCCATAGTTAGCATAATCATAAGTATTGTAATACCTGCAATAATACTGTCAAAATTCTCTGATGCGGCACATCTTGGAGTGTTGCCAGGTTTTCTAATTGCATTGGCATTTCCTATTGGACAGAGCCTATATGAGCTTATAGTTCAAAAGAAAGTGGGTTTTATTGCTATTGTGGGTTTGGTCAGCATTTTTTGCACGGGTATCATTGGAGTATTGGAACTGCCTACTGAATGGCTTGCATATAAAGAGGCTGCTGTACCTTTGCTGATAGGTGCGGCAGTTGTAATATCGCTGAAAACACCTTACCCGTTAATCAAAAAGTTGTTCTATAACAAGGAGTTAATGGATGTTGAGAGAATTGATGAAAAACTTAAGGAGAACGGCTCTGAAGAGAAGTTTGAAAAGGTGTTACGCAATTCTACATATATGGTAGGGGCATCATTTCTACTATCGGCAGTACTTAATTTTACTCTAACCAAAATTATTGTAACAAGCCCTGCCGGCACAGAGGCTTTTAATCAGGAACTTGGCAAACTTACTGCTCTAAGTTACCCTGTAATTGCTTTACCTTCCACTATTGTTATGGTAATAGCCCTATGGTATTTGTTCAA
>JAZUKL010000033.1:0-6484 GCA_045643245.1 Candidatus Enterocola sp. | reverse complement strand
TTAAGCTGTCACACTCTGCAACCGCATACTCTTTTGTGTTACCATCACTCATGTACACATAAAATTTCTCTTGTGCCATTGCACACATTGCTGTCATCAGTGCAGCAACAAATAGTAAAATCTTTTTCATAATTGAAAGTTGAAAATTATTTTGTTAAACTCGTTACTAAAAAACACAACTACAAATTTAGATATTTTTTTTTGTTATGCAAAATTTTTTAAAAGATTTTTCGTTACGCCTTCGGCTTCACTCAAAATGACGGAAGGAAGATGCTTCGCTTCACTCAAAATGACGGAAGGGAGGAATCACTGTCAACTGTCCACTGTCAACTGTCCACTACTATTATATTCTCTCTAACACCGTTTCAACCAACTCACGCATCTTGGGTTTGTAATCCCCGATAAAGCGTTTGCCTACCCTATTGGCTATTATCAGGCACACTGTTACTGCTTGGTGTCCAAGCATTCCGGCAAGACCGGCAAGAGCGGACGATTCCATCTCAAAATTAGTTATACACGCTCCGTTATATGAGAAACTCTCAATTTTTGAAATCAGATTTTCATCTTGCAAAGGTATTCTTAAACGCCTGCCTTGCGGTCCGTAAAAACCGCTTGAGGCTATTGTATTGCCTCTTACCATATCACTACCCGCTATTCGGTCAACAAGAGCGGCACTGTTTATTGAACAATATGGTGTGCCGTGCGATGCGTCAAAACCTGTATGGCTGACAAAAGCCTTTTCAAACTCCAAATCCCTGACTTTTTCTGTATCGGCGTAGAAATTAAGGACACCGTCAAAACCGATAGAACGTTGGGAAACAACGTATGAACCTTCAGGACAAATGGTTTGCAAGCCTCCTGAAGTGCCAACTCTGACAAGTGTAAGCGATGTATGCTCAGGTTTATCACATCTGGTGGCAAGGTCTATATTTACAAGTGCGTCCAACTCATTCATAACAATATCTATGTTACCCGTGCCTATACCCGTAGATAAAACACTGACTCTCTTGCCTTTATAAGTACCTGTAATGGTTCTGAACTCTCTGTTCTCCACTGTACACTCTACCGTATCAAATAAAGAAGCCACCAAATCTGTGCGGCTACGGTCACCAACAAGCAACACTTTTTCAGCCAACTGACCAGGTTTCAAATGCAAATGAAAAACTGAACCGTCAGGGTTAAGAATAAGTTCTGAATCTGGATACATAATAATTAAAAGATATTTGCCAAAGTTACATATTTTTTTTGTAAATTCGCACCCTATTATGGAAAAAGAGATAAAAGATACTGCTATTATGCTGTTGCACTGTCCTGACAAGCAGGGCATCATAGCAACTGTAACGGAGTTTATTAATGTAAATAAAGGTAATATAATTTACCTTGACCAGCATACTGACACAGTACAAAAGGTGTTCTTTATGCGTGTAGAGTGGGAATTGGAGGAATTTTTGATTCCAAAGGAGAAGGTTGAAGAGTATTTTTCAACTCTTATAGCAAAAAAATATGACATGGATTTTCAAATCTATTTCCATGCCCAGAAGCCAAGAATGGCACTTTTTGTATCAAAATCGGCTCATTGTATGTATGATTTGCTGGCTCATTATGAGGCTGGGGACTGGAACGTTGAGATTCCTCTCATAATAAGCAACCACTCTGAACTTGAGAAAGTTGCGGAGAAATTCAATATTCCGTATTACTATTTTCCAATAACAAAGGAGAATAAGGCTGAGCAGGAGGCAAAGGAACTTCAGCTGCTTAAAGACAATGGTATAACATTCTGTGTTCTTGCAAGATACATGCAAATAATCTCACCTGAAATGATTAAGGCATATCCAAATAAGATAATTAACATTCACCACTCTTTCCTACCTGCTTTTGTAGGAGCAAAACCATATCATGCAGCGTTTGAGAGGGGCGTGAAAATTATTGGAGCCACAAGCCACTATGTAACGGAGGAACTTGATGCAGGTCCTATAATTAAGCAGGATGTGGCTCGCATATCTCATAAAGATACAATAGAGAACCTTATAAGCAAAGGTCAAGACCTTGAAAAAGTGGTACTTTCACGTGCGGTTGAGAAACATATAGAACGAAAAATTCTTGTGTATAAGAATAAGACGATAGTATTTGGATAGTGGACAGTGGACAATGGACAATGGACAATTATTCACTGTCAACTGTCAACTATCAACTGTCAACTGATTTATGGTTGTTGTGATAAAATATAACGCAGGAAACATTTACAGTGTGGTGCATGCACTACGCCGTGAAGGGGTTGAGCCTTTGGTAACTGATGATAAGCAGTTGATTTCAAAGGCTGACAAGGTTATATTTCCTGGAGTTGGAGAGGCTTCAACCACAATGGATTACTTAAGAAAGAATGGGCTTGACACCTTTATTAAAGAGTTAAAGCAACCTGTCTTGGGTATCTGCCTTGGAATGCAGCTTATGTGTCGTTACTCTGAAGAGGGCAACGCTGACTGTCTTGGCATATTTGATGCCGATGTCCGCAAATTCATTCCTAAGGAGCGTGAAAAAATTCCTCACATGGGCTGGAATCAGATATATTCACTCAAATCAGACTTAATGAAAGGAGTTGAAGATAATAAGTTTGTATATTTTGTACATAGTTATTATGTTCCTATATGCTCAGGCACCATTGCAAAAACAGACTATATTGAACCGTTCAGTGCATCGCTTAATAAGGATAATTTCTATGCCACACAATTTCATCCTGAAAAAAGTGGAGAGATAGGCAGTATAATTCTAAAAAATTTCTTAAATTTGTAGTTTATGATAGAGTTGATTCCTGCCATTGATATTATTGACGGAAAGTGCGTGAGGCTTTCACAGGGTGACTACGATACAAAAAAAGTGTATTGTGACAGCCCTGTTGACATGGCAAAACGCTTTGAAGATGTTGGAATCAAGCGATTGCATGTTGTTGATTTGGACGGAGCAAAAGCGGCTCACATAGTAAACTATAAGGCTTTGGAAAGCATTGCATCAGCCACTAACCTTATAATTGACTTTGGCGGAGGTCTTAAAACTGATGAAGACTTGCGTATTGCATTTGAAAGCGGAGCCTCAATGGTTACGGGTGGCAGTATTGCAGTCAAAAGCCCGAATGTTTTTGAAGGTTGGCTAAAAAAATACGGTGGAGATAAAATTATTTTGGGCGCAGATGTAAAGGATAGAAAAATTGCCGTATCGGGGTGGATAGAGAACACCAATGTTGACTTGTTTGAGTTTTTGAAAGATTACACAGGCAAGGGAGTCAGCAAGGTTATATGCACAGATATTGCAAAAGACGGTATGCTGAAAGGTCCTTCTATTGAACTTTACAAAGATATTTTGAAACAGCACCCTACCCTTCACCTTATTGCAAGCGGCGGTGTAAGTTCAATGGCAGACATCAAGGCACTTGATGCAGCCAGCGTTCCTGCTGTGATTTTTGGAAAAGCCATATATGAGGGGAGAATAAAACTAAAAGAGTTGAAATAAGAAAGGAGAAAGGAGAAAGGAGAAAGAAGAAAGGAGAAATAATCACCGATTCACCGATTAACCATAAAATAGATAATTGCCGTATGTTAGCGAAGCGTATTATTCCTTGTTTGGATGTAAAGGACGGGAAAACCGTCAAGGGCGTTAATTTTGTAAATTTCCGTGATGCAGGAGACCCTGTGGAAATGGGTAAACAGTATAGTGAGGCTGGTGCCGATGAACTTGTATTTCTTGACATTACGGCATCGTATGAAGGCAGAAAAACATTTGTTGATGTTGTAAAGCGTGTTGCTGCAAATGTAAGCATTCCGTTTACCGTAGGAGGTGGAATAAATGAACTGTCCGATGTTGACAAACTGCTCAACGCAGGTGCTGACAAGGTTTCAATAAACTCTGCCGCACTGCGTAACCCTCAGTTAATCACTGACATTGCAAAAAATTTTGGTTCTCAGGTTTGCGTTGTTGCAATTGACGGCAAGGAAGACGCTCCAGGCGATTGGACTTGTTATGTCAACGGCGGTCATGTACCAACAGACAAGAAACTCCTTGATTGGGCACGTGAGGCACAGGAGCGTGGTGCAGGTGAGATTCTTTTTACAAGTATGAGCCATGACGGAGTAAAGCAAGGCTACCCTACTGAGGCTCTGTTACGCTTGCATAATGAGCTTAATATTCCTGTAATAGCATCGGGAGGAGCAGGAAAAATGGAGGACTTCAAAGATGCTTTCATAATTGGCCAAGCCGATGCCGCACTTGCAGCCAGCGTTTTCCACTTTGGAGAAATCGACATCAAGGAGCTGAAAAGTTACCTGAAGGAGAATGGAATTGTAGTTAGATAGTTTTTAGTTAAAGGAGAAATGAGAAAGGAGAAAGGAGAAATGAATCTTGATTTTAAGAAACAAAACGGACTTATTCCCGCCATTATTCAAGACGCAGACACTAATAAGGTGCTGATGCTTGGATATATGAACGAGGAATCCCTGAAAAAGACTCAGGAGACAGGTAAGGTTACATTCTGGAGCCGTTCACGCCAATGCCTTTGGACAAAAGGAGAGACCAGCGGAAATTTTTTGAATGTAGTGTCAATGAAAGAGGATTGTGACAATGACACACTGCTAATAAAGGTACACCCTTGCGGTCCCGTATGCCATACAGGTACAGATACTTGTTGGGGTGAAGAGAACAAATCTGATGACATTATGTTTCTAAAGACTCTACAAGAGTTTATAGAGAAACGTCACACAGAGATGCCAGAAGGCTCATACACCACTTCACTTTTCAAGGCAGGTGTCAATAAAATGGCTCAAAAAGTTGGAGAAGAGGCAGTTGAAACAGTTATTGAAGCCACAAACGGTACAAATGACAGACTTATTTATGAAGCGTCTGACCTTATGTACCACCTGATAGTCTTACTCACATCTAAAGGATTGAGCATAGAAGATATAGCAAATGATTTAATAAAACGTCATAAAGTTACAAAAGATGAGTACCCTCATAAGATACAATAATGTTGACATCTATCAAAAAGAGCAAAGAGTTCTAAAGGATGTAAAACTTGAAATAGGTGAAAGTGAGTTCTGGTATCTGACCGGCAAGGTTGGTTCAGGTAAGAGCAGTCTAATGAAGACCATGTATGCAGAACTTCCAATAGAACGTGGCGAAGGCACTATTTTTGAGTACAGTCTTAACGATATTCGCGAGAACGACATCCCATATCTACGCCGTAAAATAGGCATTATTTTTCAAGATTTTCAACTGCTCACTGACCGTAGTGTAAAAGACAACCTTCTGTTTGTTCTTAAGGCTACAGATTGGCGTGGAACTGAAATTATGGAGAAAAGAATTGATGAGGTGCTGAATGAAGTTGGCATGCAGAAGAAAGGATACAAGATGCCTCATGAGCTCTCAGGCGGTGAGCAGCAGCGTATTGTAATTGCCCGTGCCCTGCTTAACAAACCAAAACTTATACTTGCCGATGAGCCTACAGGAAACCTTGACCCAGAGACAGGCAAAGGACTAATGGAACTACTCCACCGCATCTGCAAAGAAGAAGGCACCACCATTATAATGGCAACCCACAACTTAGGACTGCTTCAAGAGTTTCCAGGCAATGAGATGCACATTGACAACGGCATCCTCACCTACACAAAACCAAACACTAAAGAAACGGAATCTACAGAAGAGACCATAGACGCTTAAAAAATTATCAATATTTGCACAGAAAACGGAAACAAATTCTTTTTTCTGTGCATTTTTTTATATCTTTGTAGGCAAAAGTAAATATATGCAATGAACGCAGAGGTAATAAAGACACTGAAGAACACTCCTGTGAGCGGCAAAATTCTAATAAATATGATTGGTGATTTTGCTGACACGGCAAAGAAACTATCTAGTATGGAGCACTCAGGCGATATAATTCGTCTGAAGCGTGGACTCTATGTGTTAGATGGCAGCGACTTCGGTTTTCCACCTTCCTTGCCCATCTGCTCAAACCACATCTATGGTCCGTCATACGTGTCGTTACAGTGGGCTTTGAGTTTCTATGGATTAATACCCGAGCGCGTTTATAGTATGACGGCTGTAACGGTAAAGCGAAGCCGTGAATTCAACAACAAACTTGGCCGTTTCACCTATATGCAAGTACCTAAGGAATACTTCCATATTGGTATCAGTACGGCAATAAATGACGGAGCAAACTTCTTGATTGCCACTCGGGAGAAAGCACTCTGCGATATGATTCTTGCCGACCCATACGTACCGAATCTTTCCGTTATCGCACTCAGACGATACCTTGAGGAAGATTTACGCTTAGACACAGACGAACTTGCGGATTTTGACATCGAGATAATACGCCAATGTGCAGAATGTGGCAGAAAGAAAAGTACATTTAACAACCTAATCAAAATAATAGAACAATTATGAGTATGTTTGACGAACTGGTTGAGCAGTATCACCCAAAAACAAATGATGAACTGACAAG
>JAZUKL010000032.1:0-3933 GCA_045643245.1 Candidatus Enterocola sp. | reverse complement strand
CCTGCCACTACAGGTGCGGTGGCAGGGGTAAGATGATATGCTGAAAATCAAAACTGCATTGCTTTGCTTGCAGTCATAGACAATGCGTTGTTAATGTACTTGTTTAAAGACAATCCGTTCATTTGTGCCAACGCGTCAAGTTGAGCATGCAGTTCCGGCGATACCCTAACATTAAACGCACCTTTGTAAGACCTTTTAGGCAGAACACCCCTTGCACTGCAATCAGCCAAATAATCATCAACTGCACCTATAAAATCATCTCTTAATTCCGCTACAGTTTCACCCTCGTATGTAATTTTTACATTGTTAGGTAAGCCAAGCACCTCTCCAAAAAGACAATTATCCTTTTCGCTTACTTCAATACTTCCTATAAATCCGTTATAACTAAGAGTGCTCATAATTAATACTCCTTTCTATTCTTTAGTTGTTCCTCTAGTTCGTTTATTTTTATAAAGTCAAGTACTTGCTTCATCACATAAGATTTAATGAATTTTTTTGGATGTGGTTTGTGTGCTATGTATGAACTATCACCATTTACAAAAATTACTCTTGACCCCGATGTTTTACCTTTATTACTCAACGTATATCCAAAAATTGAGAACAATTTTACTAATTCATTCCAAGTAAAATCTACTGGTTGCCTCTTAAACCTTTCTATCAGTTTGTCTTGTGTGCTCATAATTCTTCCACGATGCAAATGTAACTATTATTTAGTTACAAACAAAATTTATTTGGTTATTTTATACAAATATAGTGAATTATCTACAGAAAAACAACTGATTTTATATCATTTTAGCACAAAAATCCCTGCCACTACAGGTGCGGTGGCAGGGGGAGAAAAGGAATATAGAAATAATCAATATAAGGAGATGCCTCTACAGTTATATCTATATAAGTGAATTTTATTGATAATATTTTTGCTTGTGCTGTCTGTCCATACCATTGTATTTCCATTCCAACTTAAATTACTAAGAGACAAACAGGGAGGCATATTTTTTGCAAGAGATTGGTTATTGCCAGTGCAATTACAACTATTACGAGAACCACTCTTATTTTTTTTATTTAATAAATTGTTCTCGTTATTGGTCACAATACAGACATAACCCAAATAGTTCTTAATCTCCATATATTTATTTATATTGAATGTTCCGTTTTTACATAAATCTTTAACTATTTGTAAAATAACGGCAAATGGTACCATATGTTCCCATTTGTAATCAGTTCTATTTATTTTTTCTATTAAGTAGTCAGCCTGAATTTGAGGAGTTTTATAACTCATTCCTAATAATGCTGTAGTTGCATTTGGATAATTGTTTTTGAATAAATTATTTTGCTTTTTATTCAAAATCCAAGCATTCTGACTTATGAACACAATACCATTCTCAAATAACATTTTTGTTAAATAGGTTATTATTTCATCATCAAAAAATATATTTGTTTTACTAATTGACATAATTTGATTGATAAACCCGAATTTGCAGGCATCATATTTTGGGTCGCAGATATTACAATAACCACGAATTAGCCGTTGTGGTTTGAAAATTTTGTTAGCCATAACGTTAAGTTTTTAAAAGTTAATAAATTAGGTTAATATAAAAGTTTCTAAATAATATGTAATATTAATTCCTTAAACAACGCACAGACCGTCCGTCGCTCTTAACGCAGACGTCAACGTACACGTGGCCGCCGTTGTAATCGAGGTACTGGTAGTAGGCGTAGCCGCTATCGCTCTCATCTGGAGTAGCCTTCCAGAAACTGGCGTAGCCACCCACACGTTGCACGCTACTCCCACTGGCGTAGACTGCCCCTGCCGGCAGGGCCGCAAAACCATACGTATCCAATCCCTGTGGGTAGGTTTGCGGTTTGCCATCATCATACCAACCTGTTGCTGTTTTGAGATATTTGCCGACTGCGTTTGATGTGAGTTTTTGTGCACTGTTTATGTAATCACGCAATGTCTGCCACTCCGCTCTTGACGGTACGTGCCATCCGTTGGGGCAGATGCCCTGTCGGTTGCCACTGAACGCAGTTGTCTGCTGTTCTCCGTCTGCAACACCTACCGCGGCAGCCCAGTTGTAGAGGTAACCTAATTTCTCTATCTGTGCGTCTGCAAGATTGCCAGCTTTTGATGTTGACCACCATTTGCTCTTGTCTGACGCATCGGTGTAGTATGGGGTGTATGTGCAACTCTCTGATGTAGGAATGGTTGTAGTTCCAGCTTTGTACGCCTCTGACTCTGTGTCATACTTGTTGCACTTTAGGTTCTCCGCCATCCAATTATGTCCTCCAATCCATACGGTTGGATAACTTCTGCCATTAATGTCCGTTATATTTTCTCCTGCACCAGTATATTCTGTACGATAAATAATAGTGATAGTTGCTGATTTTCCAAGGGATGTTGTATATGTTACAATAGCAGTATCTGCCTTTGTTTTAACACCTGAAGCAACAGTTATAACAACAGACGCATTACCAGTTCCTGATATCTTTGACAATGTAGCCCAATTTTTGCTACTTGAGGCAGTCCAAGACGTATTTGATGTTACACTAATAGATACTTTTCCTCCTAAATATGGAATATCATACGAAGTTGGCGTTACACTTATAGTCTCAACGTCTCTATTGATTTTTGTATTTGCCTGTATTTTAGCGTATTTTGTTGTAATAGTGATAGTTGCCACATCCTTTGCTTTGGTAGTGTTTGGTGCAACAGTTGCAGTAATAGTTTTATTTCCGCTCCCTTGTGTTTCAGAAAATGTCACCCAATCCTTATCGCTTGATACAGTCCAAGATGTATTTGATGTTATGTTAATTGGCACCTCTCCTCCTAAAAATGAAACATCTTGTGAAGATGGTGATACGCTTATATTCTCAACATCTCTGTAGATAAAGGTGTTTGACCAAACCACGTTTTTAGTTTTATATACAACTTTTGCAGTATCTTTTGTGGCAGAGCTGTTAGGTGCAACAGTTACTGTTATGTTATCATTGCCTTCCCCTTTGGTTTTTGACAGTGTCACCCAAGTTTTGTTGGTTGACACGGTCCAAGAAATATTACTTTTGACATCAATTGTAAATGAACCTCCTTCAAAACCAATGTTCTTCTTTCTAACAGATACTTCTATCTTATCTTGCCAAGGTGCCGTTATAACATTTAACTTGTTTGACGTTCCGTCTTGCAGTGTAAACTTTATAGTGGTTGTTCTGGCACTTAAATTTGTATTCTGTGCAACTGTTACTTTCAATGTTGTGTTGCCTGCTCCTGCAAATTGAGAAACCTTTACGCTATTTGGGTCACTGATGCTTACCGTCCAAGGCTGGCTTGCAACCACATCCAAATCAAAAGTGCCGCCTTCAAATGGAACATTTTTCTCCGATACCGATAGTGCTATGGTACCAGGCGTAACGTATGTTATACTGTCCAGTTTGTCATAGTCAAACCCCAATCGGGTGTTATCATTCTGGTATATCCAAACCTTTGATGCCACCGCTATTGAGATGGCTGCCACTGATAGTATTGATATTATAATTAAATTGCGTTTCATAATAGTGTTGTGTTACAGGTAATTAATATGGGGTTACTGTTATTGTAAGTGTTTGGGTATAACCATCTTTAAGTCTTACGGTAACAGTCTCTGTTATTGGGGTATCTCCGTAGTTTGGCACCGTAGATACCTGTATGGTGGCGTTGCCTGTGCCTTTTGACTGAGATAGCATAATATTGTATATGCTGCTTACCGTAGCCTCCCAAGCCATATCGGCGTATATGTATAAATTAAATGTACCGCCCTCCTTATCAAGGGTCTTTTCCTCAGGGCTAAGGGCAAGGTTGCCTGGAGTTACAAAACTTATGCTGTCTATTTTAGCGGACTCTACTGCCGTGCGTGTTCCGTCACTCTCATACACCCAAAGTGTCTTTGCACTACAGAATAC
>JAZUKL010000031.1:0-33601 GCA_045643245.1 Candidatus Enterocola sp. | reverse complement strand
ATTTGTTCACCAATCATACATACCTTGCGGTTTTGAACCACATCAATCTCATTTATAATGCGACCCTCTAACAAAAAGCAAGGACTTATTTGGTAGAAATCGGTTGACAATCCGTTGATAGGTACATTTTCTTTAGATTTGTCTCCTCTTATAACTATGTTCGCGTCATTCCAAAATGATGGGGAGATATATTCAATATCTCTAAATCTTGACATTATGGCTGTCATGTCGTTTGTTTTCAAATGCACACTTCTTCCTTTCTTCAACCCTTTATACGGCAGTGATGCATTGCGTCCATAAAAGTAGGCGGCATTGGTTGAGGTCTCACCCCAAGTGCTTCTCATAGCCCGTTCCACACCAAGACCGCAGCCAAGCAGAACAACAAGTATGGTCATACCCCACGCAACACCAAATGTTGTAAAAAATGTGCGTACCCTACGCTTATGTAGAGTGTCCCATATCTCCTGTATGTAGTCTATGTCAATCATTTAGCCATTATAGCATCTATTGTTTTTATATGTGACGCCTTGTGTGCCGGTATAAAGCCCGCTATTGCACCTACAATTATAAGCAAAATAAGAGCGTTAACTGCTACGGGTAAATCTATAGTAGGGTCTATAAATGTCTTTACAAATCTCTTGTCAGGTGGAATTATAACTAAAAGTTTTGCTGCAATCTCAGTAGTTAAGATTCCTAAAAACAGACCGATATACCCAAAGCCTATGGTTATAATAAGTGATTCCAAAATAGTGTTTCCTACTATTGATGCAGGTGTGGCTCCCATTGCCTTTCTTATTCCAAACTCTTTAGTACGCTCCTTTACAGTAACAATCATAATGTTACCAACTCCCACAACGCCTGAGATAAGAGTGCTTATGCCTATTATCCATAAAAACAAGTTTATGTAACTTAAAATGTTGGCTGTCCGTGCGGCTGTTCTGACGCTGTTAATTATACCTAAAGCCTCTTCATCGCTGGGGTCAAAATTCATACGTTTGGCTGTCAGTTCCCTTAACTCTTTTGCAAAGTCCTCACTCTGCTGTATCGTTGTAATTCCATCAACAGTAAAAGTTATGTCCGTAATTGTTTTTTCAGGATTAAACAGTACCTGTGATGTTGAAAAAGGAATAACCACTCTTTCACGCACAAGGTTACCCTTTCTTGTAAAAACTCCCACCACTTCAAAAATAATATCGTTGTATTTTACATGTTTGCCTATCGGTGACTCATCTTCAAAAAGATATTCAGCGGTTCTCTTTGGGATAATCATTACCTTGTTACGCTTAATCTCATCAGTTTTATTCAGCAATCTGCCTTCAACTATTGTTAAATTCCTGATTTTTTCATATCCAGGTCTTGCACAAAACATGTTGACTATTGTATTCTCATCATCATATACAATATTTGCACCCAGAATGCTGTATATGGGTGTAAACACATTTACTTTTACCATCTTGCCAATCTCTTTCTCAAAGAAATCTATGTCCTCTTCAGAAAATACAATTTGTCTTCCTTTTTGTAATCCATTGTAAGGCTTAGTTGTCTTGTTGGGGTATAGTGCAAAGGTGTTTTTTGCCATAAAGGAGGATTCTGACTTCAGACCATTCTTAAATCCGTGAGCGGTAGCAATAAGCAATATGAGCATATACATACTCCATATTATGGCAAATCCCGTAAGGAAAGTCCTGAAACGGTTAGCATTCAACGCATCTAATATTTCTCTAATTGTCTCCAATTACTCCATCCTGTATCTTTATTATTCTGTCTGTCTGTGCCGCGACATTAGGGTCGTGCGTTACTATTATCATTGTTACACCCTCTGTGCGGTTAACTTCACGTAACAGTTGCATAACCTCTTTTGATGTCTGTGAATCCAATGCACCTGTAGGCTCGTCGGCAAGAATTATTTTAGGCTTTGCTATTAAGGCTCTGGCTATTGCCACACGCTGCTTCTGACCACCGGACATTTCATTTGGCAAATGCTCCGCTATGGCTTTAATTCCCATTTTATCCAGATATTCAAGTGCTATGTCGTTACGTTGTTTACGTCTGATACCTCTATAATATAAAGGTAAAGCCACATTCTCCATTGCGTTTTTGAAATTCAACAGATTATAGAATTGGAATACAAATCCTATTTTCTGATTTCGCAGTTTGGCTGATTTGGTTTCTGATAAGTCTTTAATTAGTTCTCCGTCAAGCAGATACTCTCCCTCATCGTAGTTGTCAAGCATACCAATGATATTCAGCAGGGTTGATTTTCCGGAACCTGAGGCACCCATAACGGATACAAACTCACCCTCATTAATAGTAAGGTTAATGCCTTTTAACACGTGGAGCGGAGCCCCAACGTTGTAGGTTTTGTGGATGTTCTTTAGTTCTATTACAGACATGGTGATTCGGTGATTTGGTGATTTGGTGATTCGGTGATTACGGCTACGCCGTGATTAACGGCTTCGCCTCAACATACAAATAAGTTTGTCTGTGTTCGGCTTGCTCGTTAATTTGGTATCGCATAACCGTATCACCGCATCACCGCATAACCATTAATTATTATTTCCAACTTTTATCTCTTTATCTTGCAAAATATTAAGCAGTTGTATGCTTATTACCGCCTTGTATCGGCACTGAATGACCTCTTGTTCCGCCTGAAACAGGTTCTTTTCTTCAGTTAGCATATCAATTGTGTTTTTCATACCCACGTTGAACTGTGCAGCCACAAGGTCATAACTCTCCTGTGCATATCCAAGTTTCTCTTTTGCGGTTATATAGTTATCTTGAGCGTTAAGGGCTTCAACATAAAGAGTCTCAACATTTTTTGAAATCTCTTTATCTACCTGTTGGTAATTCAGTTTGCTCTGGTCTATGTTCAGCTTTGCCTTGTTCACCGATGTCAATGCGGCACGCTGGTCATACAAAGGAATGTTAAGGGTAACCCCTACGGTTGGTCCTAAATTTGATTTGAATTGCTCACCTAATGATGGTGCAAACATTGTGTTGTAACTGCTGTTCAGTCCGGCATTCAAATTAAGCGTTGGCATCCATTGTGCCTGTGCTATCTTTTTGCCAATTTCAGCACTCTCAATCTCCTTTTCAGCAGCCTTTACGTTTGGCATCTGCTCCATTGCAGTGTTGTAAATTTCAAGCATATAGGGTAGAGGGGCAAGAATTTCTTCATCTGAAATTTCAGGGAAAGCCACGCTGAACTCAGTGGTTATATTAAGTTCAAGCACCTGTTTTAGGGTAAGAATGTCTGTCCTTAAATTATTCTTGCTGTTTGTTAGATTATATTTGTTGCTTGCCCATTGCGATGCCACCTGTGCCAGTGCACTTTTAGTAATCTTTCCAACTTCATACATTGCCTTTGAACGCTCATATTCCGCATCGCTCAGTTCATATATCTTTTGATTTATATTTACTGTCTCATGGTCATAAAGAACTTGAAGATACGCATATAGAACGCTGGTCTGTATATCTTTTTTGCTTGAATTTGTGTTCTCCTTGCTCATCTCCAAAATAATCTCATTCTGTTTTTTGGAGTAGAGTAGTCTGCCTCCGTTAAATATCGGCATGCTTAGGTTTATGCCATAACTTGCGTTGTAGGCAGATTGGTTATTTGGACCTAACATGTTTTCGTATGCATAGCCTTGCTGAGTGCCTGCACTTATATTAGGTGCAAACGCTTGCTTTGAAAACTCCAAATCCTCCTTTGCCTTTTGTTCTGAAACGTATGAATGAAGCACGTCAATATTATGCTCCAATGCATAGTCCAAACATTGTGTCAGAGTCCAATTCTTGAAATCAGACTGCTCATTTTGTGCTGTGGCTGTCATTGCTGTTGCCACCGTAAGCACCGATGCTAAAATTATTTCTTTTGTTTTCATACTGCAAAAGTATATATTATTTCAGTACCTTGTAATACATAGTACTAAATATTTTTCTCAAATTAACATTTTTTAACATATAAATGCAAATCCAATAGTAAAGTTACAAATATTATTGGATATTTTCACTATCTTTGCAAATAATAATTTTGTTAAAATAAATTTTCAATTATTATGAAGACACAGTATTCAGGAACACAGACAGAGAAAAATCTGGAAGCGGCATTTGCCGGAGAGTCACAGGCAAGAAACAAATACACTTATTTTGCTTCTAAAGCCAAGAAAGAGGGTTATGAACAAATTGCGGCACTATTTCTAAAGACTGCTGACAATGAAAAGGAGCATGCAAAACTTTGGTTCAAGGAGTTGAACGGAATAGGGGATACAGCAGAGAACCTGAAGGCTGCCGCTGACGGTGAAAACTATGAGTGGACAGATATGTATGAGGGTTTTGCAAAAACCGCTGAAAAGGAGGGATTCCCTGTTTTGGCTGCCAAATTCCGTTTGGTTGCAGCCATTGAGAAAAAACATGAGGAGCGTTACCGTGCATTGCTGAAGAATGTGGAGACAGCCAAGGTATTTGAAAAGAGTGAGGTTAAGGTATGGGAGTGCCGTAACTGCGGACACATTATTGTGGGCACCAAGGCACCTGAGGTTTGCCCAACGTGCAACCATCCGCAAGCGTACTTTGAAGTCCACGCAGAGAACTACTAGCAAAATCTCAATTTCCACAAGTAAGAAGAGAGCCTTGCAACAAGACTCTCTTTTTTTGGGGTCAAGGGACTGTTTCTAGGAACGAGGGCAGAACCAAGTTTACTTGGGTTATGCCGAGTGACGACGAAACATGGTTACGGCGAAGCCGTAACAAAAGGGACAAATCAATGTTTTATAACCCTTGCCGTTTTTCCTGCCACATTAACAAAATAAACACCTTGTGGTAAATTTGTTAAGTTGGTCTCTACTGTTGGAGCATTGACCATAGCGGAGTCCAATACTCTTCCAAGCCCATCTCTTATTGACAAATTAGTACCTTGTGCAATGTTTTCTCCTACATAAATATTGATAAATCCTGTAGTTGGATTTGGAAATAGGGTTATTTGTGAAACATTGCCGTCTTCTTCATAGTTGTTCTCTTCAATACCTGTAATTACACCAAATCCAAAGGGTTGAGTACAAGTTTCACCATACGCATTTTTAATTAAGGCACGCACGTATGAGCCTTGAAATCCTCTATAGTAGAAACTTTTTCCTCGTCCTACAATAGAACTTTTTCTTGTGCTTGCAGCCGCTCCACTCTTAATATCTGTACCTGAAATCCACTGAATATCAGTAGCATCTGTCTCAATAGTGATTGTTTGTGACTGTGTATCAACATTTATTGATGTTACACGTGGTGCTTTTGCTTCTCCGCTACCCAGAGGCTCGTATGAGAAAATATTAGAACCTCTCTCAAATGCCTCTATTAGTCCATTTTTGCTAAAATCATCCATAAGCATAAACTGATAATTGCGGAAAAGTTGGTCTTTGTTGTGCATATCATCGCCAGAGTAACCCCATACAGGACGCTCAGGCATTGTTCTTGTTAGAATTTGGTCCCAAAGTATGCGGTCATTTGGACGGCGGTTACCTTGATTGTAAACTTCAAGACCTATCAAACAAGAGAAATCATTAAAATGTTTTGCGTGCCAGGCAGGGGAGTCTCTATCTTCATCTTTGTAGGTCTTGTCCAAACTCCAATATTGCCCCGGATGGTTTACTATAATGTAGCCTCCAAGAGATTGGGTGTAGGCAAATGATTCTTCAATGGTTTGGAACTCCTGCCCGTGACGGCCTGTATAAAAATCATTGTGATGGTTAAAACTGCCACCTCCACGCTCGTTCCAATTATTGCGGTCATCTTTGCTTAACTCAATGCCAGGAACTGCAATCATACCCAATTCCTCAGGGTCTCTTGTAGGCACACCTTCTTTGAATTGTCCAAAAAGATTCCAAGGATATGAGTTGTAGTCGTGGTCTGTTATTGATAGAATCTTATAGCCTGCATTATGATATTTATCAACGGTTTCAGCGGTTGTGAAGTTAGCATCGTTGCTTTGAGTGGTATGAGTGTGATAGTTTGATTTATAGAAACCAACGCTGTTCCAATCAATATCTTCGTATGCATTTGTTACTATGCTTGGATTGTGAGCAGTACCGTCAATAACCTTAACACAGATGTATGAGAGACTTGAAACAGTTTCTCCAGATTCATTAACGTAATCTATATAAAAATGATAAATACCACTTTTAGCATCATCAATGGTAAAGGAGTGTGTGCCGTCAGGATTCTCAGTATGGGCTATAACTGATGTTGTCCCGTAATTGTGGCTCATACGATAAGAGAATGACTTTGCACCGCTTGTGTCAGATAATTTTGCTTTTACAGTAAATGAACCGCCTGTGCGTACAATAGCAGGAATGGCTTGAAACAAATCAACTTTAGGAATCATATCCCAAGCGGTCTCCTTAACATCAATCTGATTATTAAGGAAATTGTATGTTACAGTTGCTTTTGTACACTCTGCACTTACTGTGGCGTTTACAATCTCACCCATATCGCTGCCTGAATTTACGCTGCCGTAGTGAATGCTTACTATTTTGCTGTCGCCAAAAGTTAAATTTGCAGTAAGACTATAGACACTTGTTTGTGACATTATTACATCATCCTTACCTGCAACAATTGCCCTAAAATGGCTTTTAGAGGCGGATATAACACTTACAGAGCCGTCATCATATATAACGGAACGCAGCCAAGATACTGTTTTTCTGCTGCTTTTTACAGAAACTTTGCAAGCATTGTCATCTGTCAGTAGTCTTGAACCGCTGCAATTTTCCCCGTCATTAAAGTTCCAATACCAAGTTGTCGTTTTGCTATCAACAGGCAATTCATACATTCCTATTGATGCAGGTGTTGCCGTTTTTCCGTCTTTATAGAATGAACTGGGATTAGTTTTTTTGCCGTCAACGCACGTTACACCCGATGCGGAACTACCCATCATATAATAATATACAGTGGTGGCGGAACCGCTTTTAAGTTGAGCAACTTCTTGTACTTTTAATGTGGGAGTGTATTCAGGTGCATTTTTTACCGCTGATTCATTGCCGTTTAACCAATTGTATACCTCTTTGAACTGCGATGCCCATCCTATATCGCTGTGCAAACCATCAGAAGTGTAGGTCTTTACGGTTGCACCACTTTTAGACAGTGCCTCTGCAATAGTGTTTATGTCAGTTTTCTGCATCTCAACATCGGAGTTTGTAAGGGTAAGGCAAATCCTACTGTCATTACCATTCCACCCGTCAATATAATCTGTTATTTCTGAACGATTTAGCCAAATAGCAGGTGAAAAGGCGGCACAATTTCCAAAAATATCCTGATTATCCATAGCTGTGTACAAAGCAAACAGACCTGCATAACCACCGCCTCCTATAGAGGTGTTCTCTTTGTCTGTAATGGTGCGGTATTTGCCATTAACGTATGGCATAATTGCATCAGTAAGTTTTTTCTGTAACTTACTTGCATTGCCGGTACCCTCAAAATCAGCATACTTGTATGGAGTTAATTCTGCAAGAGAACCATAAAAAGAGACTATAATGCCGCCATCTGAGGCATATTTTGGAATATCCCAAGATGATGAGTTAAAATGGTTGTCAGCCTGCTCATTATCATCGCCACTATTCTTATATCTCTGTTTGAAACCTGCCATATATAGCACAGGATATTTGTCTTGAGTCTTGTCATAGTTTTCAGGTACCATTACATAGAATGTATAGTTCTTGCCATCAAACTTTACGCTCTCTTCAAATACATTTTTATAAGATACAGGTGGCTGTGATGCCCATTTTGCCACAACATCGGGATTTTCTGCAGTGGTGCGATTACTTATTTCTCCTCCTGATGATGTTTTTTCTACATACGTCCAATCTTGTCCGCACAGATATTTGAATCCTTGTGCCACATCGGTGCTTGTCAGCTCATCTATGGTAAGGGTAAAACGGTCTTCGCCCTCAACCTTGTTCATCTTTGGAGCAGAGCTTGGACTCCACGCTCCAATTGCGGCGGCACTGCCACAAACATAGCAGTTAAGTGTGCCAGCAGGTACTTTGACATTAAAAGTTACGCTACCGTATAATGTTACGGCACAAATGGTCAACAATAATGAGGTAAATAATTTTTTCATAGTAATAGGTTTTTAAGATTTTACAAAGATAATAATTTTTTTAAAATAGCAGCACGCCCACTTGGAAGTTGGGGCGTGTTGCACAAACAAAAAATACTTAATTACTATTAGAAACTTATATATTGAAAATAACTAATAGCCAACATTAAAAAGGGTTTAATTACCGCATTCCTCTTGAGCAGTACCAATTGTAATACTTACATTACTTGTACAGTCATTACCACCCTTGGCTGTTACTGTGTACGCGCCCACTTTTGCCGGAGCCTTAAAGTTCACACTTGCAGCCTCAACCGTATTGCCATCTACCGCCATTTGGTTTTTTACGAAGTATGCTCTTGTGTCAGCGGCATCTTTGCTCCATAGTAGTACACTTCCGCTTGTGCTTGTAAGAGTTATAACCTCGTATGCGGTAGTGTTGGATGGAGTGGCGGATATTGCAGGAGCAGCCTTGCGGGCACCTGTGGCTTCGGCGGTAAATGATGATTCACAACCTTCTTTAACAGCCTTAGCTTTCAGTGTTTTCGACGAACCTCCGGCAATTTCAATAGTATAAGAAGTTTCAGTACCTTCTTTTAATTGAGAAGAACCCTCATACCATTGTATTGTTGCCCCACTTGTGGCACCTGTACTGTTAAATGTAACATTACCTGTTCCGCATTCATTGTTTCCAGTTCCAGCTGCAATACTTGAGATTGAAGGATTTGCTTTAATAGTAACTGTCTTTGATGCCTCCGTACTCTCACAGCCATTATCATCCTTAACCTTTAATTTTATTGTTTGCTGACCTGCCGATGTGGTTGTAACAATATATGTATCTGTTGTGCCGTATTCACCACCATTCCAACTGTAACTTGTCCCACCTGAACCTGTAAGTTGCAGTGAACCATTCTGACATACTGCATCATTGCCACTTATGCTTGCAGTTGGTAATGGGTTTACTGTAACGGTTGTAACTTCTGTTTCTGAATAACAAGAAGCGTCATCTGTTCTTGACACTCTAACCTTGTAGTATGAATTGGTATTGAGATTGCCAGTTGAAAGCTGTTTACCTGTAGCATCAGTTATTGGATTATATAATGAGCCATCAGTAGATTTATACCACTGTAAGTTAGTGCCAGCAGTCTGACCGCTCAATGTTAAAGTAGTACCATTACCAGCACAAATGCTTGTTGTACCGCCTATGCTTCCTGCTGTTGGTTTGGTGCAAGCAACTTCAAAGGTTGCAACAATGCTAACGTCACTTCTTACATTATAAGTATCACCAGAACTTATAGATGCTCCACCAACTGTTAATGATTCAAGTTTATAACCTGTGTTAGGTGTGGCAGTTACTGTAATTATACAAGTTGGCAACACATCTTTTGAACCACTTGTATATTCTTGATCTGTACCACTCTCGTCTTTATATGATACGGAAATAGAGCCATTTGTTGGTGTTGTGATTGTTACAGTCCATGTTTTCTTTGACTGATATGTTGTTCTAGAATAAAAGTATGTACATTTATCCTTGTCTCCTGTCCCTTGTGTGCAATCAGAACCAGCAATAACTGTATAATCAGTTGTTACACTTTCTTTAATATAATCAGTATGTCCAGTAATGTCATAGGTGTCATCATTTTGACATGTTGAATATATGCTATGACTGCCTGCCCATGCCACATTATTGGCAATTCCCCAAGCCTTAAATCCAACCCACGATGGTATGGTGTATTTATATAGGTTAGCAGTACCCTCAACTTTTTCCATGTCATACTTTGAATTGTAAGAGTCATGACCAACTCTCAAGTACACTTTATCCCAATTAGTCTCTGTGTTATCAAAGTATATGGTATTATTACATAACCAACCATAACCTGAAGAAAAGCTTGCACCATTACAGTTATTGCTGATAGCAATAAAATTTTTACCACTTTCGTAGTTTTGTGTAGCACTATAACACCATTGCGAAGTTCCTTCTGGATTATAACGTAAAAATTGGAGTTTGTTGTACTCTCTACTGCTTGATACTGTGGCTGAATATAAGTCATCTGTTTCCCCACTATTATCACACACTTTAGTCATTGAAACAGCTGAGGAATAGGTACCACTGAGTTCTCCTTTCATTTTAAATGTAGCACTCGCTTGCCCCCAGTTTGAACCAGGTTGCATATAAATTACCTGCCCTGCTGCACTGTCAGCCCATGCATTTGCACTACACCCAACCAGCATTGCCACCAGCAACAGCCATTGGGTAATTTTTTTGTTGAATAATTTTTTTGTTTCCATAAGTATTAAGTTTTGGTTAATTTGTTGCTATTCTGTAAATTATAAATATTTACTCTCGGTATGTAAAGATTTCTCGCTACGCTCGAAATGACGGGATGCCGCCTCACCGCATAACCGAATCACCGCATCACCATTGTTTACAAACGAACACAAAAAAAGCGTGAACATTATTCACGCTTATTCTCCTTTACGTGGTTCTACCAAAACCTTAACCCAAGAATAAACGGTAACGCCCACGCTGGAATATGACATACCACTACCGCATAGTGGGTACATACACTTCCAACAGGACATTTACATCTTCTTGTTTTAGGGGTTAAAAATTTGGTAGATTCGTAAAGCCAAAACAAGCGTCAATAAACGCCATATATGTCTGTCAATCAACTGATAGCACCATACAAAGGTATGGACTTTCAATCCAATTGACGTTGCAAACTTACGGAAAATAAATGATTTATGCAAATCATTGCAAAAAAAAAATCTCCTATTCGGCAAAATATACACCCATTTATTTTGTCGATTGCTATATTTTTACTACCTCTACGGCAAATATGATATTTTATCTCCTATTTTTTGTAAAATAAGACATTGAAACACGGCATTTTTTGTAAAATAAGATATTGAAATGTGAAGATTTTTGTAAAATAAGACATTGAAATGTGAGGATTTTTGTAAAATAAGTAAATGCTTGCCTACAAGCAGACACATTGCAAAAACCTGCTCTTGCTTACAGACCACGAATATGGTGAGCTAGAGGTAAATGGTGTGAAAATAACGATACAGCCAGTGTACGATTATATAATATAGATTTAAAAATCAGTAGTTCTTTACAATCCAAAGCATTAAAAAGTAATCTGTAAGCTTGTATTGCTTACCGTTGGAGGTTGCTTTCAGTGTTATCCAATCATCAGCGAGTAGTTGCTTGGCACTTGTTTGCACTGAACTTGATGATTGCAGTGCGTGCTTTCTAATGAACTTACCCGATGTTATTTGCTCTGCCACACCCTCTTTTGCTATGGCAAACAGCAGTTCCTTGTTTCTGTTTGAAAGCAATGACAACCTTAATCTATAAGAATGCTCGTTTTCAGCAAGTATATCTTCTATAGCTGTTTCCACTGTCTCGATGGTGCAGGAACTGTTCTCTTTTGTAATGGAAAATGCTGTATTAAAGCACTTCTGCATACAAAAAGTATTGCCACTGAATTTATTGTAAACTGATTCAACCACATCGTTAGTCAACACCTTATTGTAATTAGAAAACAACCTTATTGCAAATTCGGTATATTTTTCAAGTGGTATCTCATCTAAGCTTAATGCTGATGTGCTGGCATAGAATGGTCTGGAGTAGGAATTGAACATCTCTGCAAGTATATGCCGTTCTGAGCCTGCAAATATAAAATCGGCGTTCCTGCAATGTTGTATATGTGTTCTTAGTATCGCCTCAATATTTTTTTCATGATATCTGGTTATTTGTTGGAACTCATCTATTGCAATTATACAACGCTTATCGGCTTTGTCAATGTATTCAAAAATCTCATCAAGAGTGTATTCCGGGTTAGTAATGTTTCCGAAAGACAGGCTGAATTTGGGTAAGCCGGTAGTTATATCAATGGTAAATTCACCGGAAAGAGAACGGACGGTTCTGATAAACAGTTCCATCATCTTTTTACTTTTGGGTTTTAGGGTGTCAAATATCCTTTTTCCTAAAATGTATGTGAATTCCTTTAGACTTGATGTTTCAAGTATATCGCAGAATATGGTGTAGTGGTTATCTTGGATTTGCTTTTGATTAAAACAAAAGTTTATAAGCCCTGTTTTGCCAATCCTTCTGTTAGATGACAGCACTACATTGTGTCCGTTCAAAAGCAGTCTTGTAAGTGTATCTCTCTCTGATACCCTGTCGCAGAATAGTTCTTCAGGTATCTCTCCTTTTATTATAAAGGGATTTTCTATTTGATTCATTGTCTTATTATTTTTTTGCAAATATAATTATGATTTTTTAATTATGCAAATCTAATAATGAAAATTTCATAAAAATAAAAGAGGGTGACTTAAAAACTTTTTAGTCACCCTCTTTTTTGGGGTCAAGGGTCAAGGTAAAAGACCCTTGAATTATAATTATTCTCCTTTTATTGCGGCTACACCTGGAAGCACTTTGCCCTCGATAGCCTCAAGCATTGCACCGCCACCGGTAGATACGTATGATACTTTGTCTGCAAGACCAAACTTGCCAACTGCCGCAACTGAATCACCGCCACCTACAAGAGTGTAGCAGCCGTTCTTTTGTGTGGCCTCTGCAAGAGCCTTTGCAATCTCGCCTGTACCGTGTGAGAAGTTGTCAAACTCAAACACACCTGCAGGACCATTCCAAAGAATAGTCTTTGAGCCCATAATTATCTTCTTCCAGTTCTCAAGAGATGCCTCAGAAGCGTCCATACCTTGCCATCCGTCAGGAATGTTGAATATGTCAACAGTCTTGCGGTTAGCATCGTTAGTGAATGCGTCTGCCGCTACAGTGGCAACAGAAAGGCTTAGGTTTACACCCTTCTCCTTAGCGGCTGCAATAATGTTAAGTGCCTCCGGTATAAGGTCATCCTCATGGATTGACTCACCAATCTTACCGCCTTGAGCCTTGATAAATGTGTATCCCATACCACCGCATATAATAAGGTTGTCAACCTTGTCAAGCAGGTTCTTTATAACAGCAAGTTTTGAACTTACTTTTGAACCACCGATAATAGCTGTAAATGGGTGTTGTGCGTTTTTAAGTACATTGTCAATAGCCTTAACCTCTTTCTCCATCAGGTAGCCGAGCATCTTGTTGTCAGCATCAAAGTAGTCTGCAATAACTGCTGTAGATGCGTGTTTACGGTGAGCAGTACCAAATGCGTCATTAACATAGCAGTCAGCGTAAGAGGCAAGAGTCTTTGCAAAATCTTTTTGTTTTGCCTTCATCTCTTTCTTTGCAGCCTCGTATGCAGGGTCTTCCTTATCAATGCCTACAGGCTTGCCTTCTTCTTCACCATAGAAACGGAGGTTCTCAAGTAGCAGAACTTCACCCATCTTAAGAGCTTTGGCTGCATCGGCTGCCTTTGCACAGTCAGGTGCAAACTGAACCTTAACGCCAAGTTTCTCAGAAACAGCGTCAGCTATCTGACCAAGAGAGTATTTTGCATTAACCTTACCTTTTGGTTTGCCCATGTGTGACATTATAATTAGGGCACCACCGTCAGCAAGAATCTTCTTAAGTGTAGGAAGAGCACCACGGATACGTGTGTCATCGGTAATTTTACCATTCTCATCTAGTGGAACATTGAAATCCACTCTAACAATCGCTTTTTTGCCAGCGAAATTAAATTTGTCAATTGTTTGCATAATATAATAATTAATAGTTGATAGTCAAAGTTATTTTGGTCTTGCAAGAATCAGCACCCAAAAGTCTCCCGCTCTTGCCGCTCCTGCCGCTGTTACTTTTTTATTCATAATGTTTTTGCAGGAGAGAGGGTTGTTAAGCCAATAGTCTATAACCAAATCCTCATTACCTTTTATAAAGGCTATGTTTTCAAAGGCGGTTTTTGCCTGATACCCTGCTTCAGAAAGGCGGCTTTCAATGGTGCTTCCGTCAGTGCCTACATGGCTCATAAACATAAGTTTGTCTTCTCCTTGATTGTCATTTTTCAGTTGAATGGCGTAGTCAAGTGCAATTTCAGCCAATTTTTTGTCCCAATGCAAAACCGCAGCAGGCTTAACCTCCTCAGTGCCACAGGTGCAACCGTCAACGCGCAACTCATTAAGTCCGTTAAGCATTGCATCTGAGTTTACTGCAATGGTGTTTTGTGCATTTGCATATAAAGCAAAAAGCATTAAAAATAAAACAAGATGAAGCCTTTTCATTTGCGTGCCAAAATTTTGCACAAAGATAATGTAATAGTGGAAAATATCAAAATATTTTTAGTGATAACCGTTCTTAAAAATGATATGAACTTGCATATTTGAAATATAAATGTTACCTTTGAACTTTGAAATGACTAAATACATATGAAAAGTAATATCTTTAAGCGGTTTTGTGTAATATTTAGTGTGCTTGTTTTGTATATATCTTTTACTGCATCCGTTTACGCCGATGTGGAGAAAAGGATTGTGTTACAGGGCTTTTGGTGGGATTATTGAAATAATAATTATGAGAATGCGTATGCCAATTACCTTACAGAACTTGCCCCAAGACTTAAGGAGATAGGTGTAAGTGCCGTGCTTATTCCAGGTTTCCAGAAGAACACAGGTACAAACTCTAACGGATATTCCCCGTTTGACAACTATGATTTGGGCGATAAATATCAGAAAGGTACCGTTTATACCCGTTTTGGCACAAAAGATGACCTATTAAGGTGTATTGCCGTTATGCATGCAAACGGCATTGAGGTTATTGCAGATGCCGTTCTTAACCATGTTGATGGTGCCGGTGGCGATAATGGTGCAGGAGGTGAAGACCCTAAAGCATGGAACAGTCAGTGGAAAAATTTCAGATATGTATGCTATAAAACTCCTCATAAGACCGGCGATGCCAATGACTACTTGAGCCGTGAGGGTCGTTGGCCTAAGAATTGGGAGAATTTTCACCCCAATGAAGGGCATAACTGCTCAGACGGTGATTGGTGTTCAGATTGGTGGGGACCGGATATCTGTTATGAAGACGGTGCTTACGGACAGAGTTCAAATGCCATATACAATCCTGCACAAGGTCCAAAATATATGACAGATAATGCCCGTGAATGGATGATTTGGATGAGAAAGCAGACCAATGTTGACGGTTACCGTTGGGATGCCGTAAAGCATTTTCCGTATTGGACACAACAGGATATCTCTTACAATGTAAAGTATAATACACCCGGTTGGTGCTTTCAAGGAGAAGACGCCATCTATAGAGAGGCTATGTTTAATGTGGGTGAGTATATAGGCGGAACGGGAGAAATTGATGCGTTTACCAATAATGTAACTACCTCTAACGGTGGCACAGAATTCCTTATGGGTGGATATGATTTCCCACTTTGTATGGAAATAAAGGGTGTTGCAGAAGGAGAGGGCTATGGTGATATAGGAAGCATTCCAAGTAAACAGTTGGCAGGTAGATTTGCTGATTATCAATCACAAAGAGTGCATCGCTCATTAAGTTATCTGAACAGCCATGACTCATTCCGTCCAAAGTTTGATAAAGACGGAAATTATGCGGGTTGGGATGAGGAGCATGAAACTCCAAGACATACAGACCCACGAAATTGGCGTTTAGGTATGGCATACGCCACGCTTGCCGCTATGGACGGTAACCTTCTTATTTATTTTGAAGATTTGTTTGATTTGAATAGAAGCAACCGATACACACATCACCCTGCTGTTGAAAAGGAGTTGCCAGTAAGAGAGTCTGTTAAGAATGTTATTTGGGCTCATCAGAACTTGAATTTCAAGTGGGGAGACTATAAAGTAAGGTGTCAAGAAGGCGATTTACTTGTTATTGAGCGTTCAGGCAGGGCTCTTATTTGTATAACAGATGACGGCAGTAATAATTGGCATAACAAGTGGGTGCAAACTGACTTTGCTCCAGGTACAGTATTGAAAGATTATTCTGGTGGTGCAGAGGGTAATCCTGTTGTAAACCAAGATGGTTGGGTTGAACTTTGGGTAAGACCTGTAACTGATGACGGCTCCAGCAAATCAGGTAGAGGTTACGCTGTTTGGGCACCTGAAGGTGGCGGTGGTTTTGCCCCGTATCGTAGTACAACCACATCACAAGAGTGGGAGATGGCAGATGACCTTGGCGACAGTAACTGCCAATCATTAGGACAAGGCGGTGCATTGCCAAAGAATTCCACAAATCAGCGTCTTGTAGGTAAAATCTATGTAGCAAAAGGCAAGGCAGCAACATTTAATGCCTATTTTGAGAATACTGCTGATGAGGCAACTTTAGCCATATATGATTTGGACGGCAAAATTATTACAAAGAAATCAGGCAAAGAGTCAGTAGAAATAAAATGGACACCTACCTATTCAGGTTGGGTAGCAATGAAGATTTGGAATAACAGTAAGAATGCAGGTGGTGGAAAGGCTTGGGTTAGAGCCACTTATACAGCCCCTACAACTGTTGCAAATACAATGTCTGACCGTGCTGACACCCGTGCAAGCGTTTGGACAGGTAATATGGGAACATCAAATTGGAATGATTGCGGTAACTGGGAACAAGGCAAGGTTCCAACAGCCACATCAATTGTTGTAATTCCTGATAACGGTGATGTTCAGCCTATTGTTTCGGGTAAAATAACCATTAAGGAACTTATCATTGAGAATGGTAAAGGCTCTAAATCCGCTCCTGATTTAAGTGTAACAGGTTCATTGACAGTAACTACAAAAACCACTTGTAGTAGTGGCGAGGCATTTATTTGCGGTAATGCAAAACTTGGAACCCAAACAGGAAAAATCAATACTTGTGCAATTACGGTTGATGAACTTGTTGATGAATCTGAATTTTCAATATTCCCAAATCCTGCACAGGATTTTGTAACCATTACTTCATCATATCTTCCTAAAGATGAAATATTGTTCTATAACTCTATGAATCAGTTGGTTAAGAGTGTAAAAATGGAAAATACAATTGAGCGTGTGGATATATCAGATTTGCATACAGGAGTCTATATGGTTACTGATGGCTCTCACACTAAGAAGCTAATAATAAAATAGTTGACAGTTGACACTGTCCACTCTCCACTGTCAACTAATTGACGCTTCTCTTATGAAGTAAGTAGAATTCAAATACAATGCTTCCCTTGTGAACGCATGAAATGCCATTGGCGATGGAAACTTCAAGGTTCTGTCGCCTTTTTTCTTTGAATTTGGATTTCATTCGTAGGTAGTCAAATCTTGCCTTTATAACCATGCCTGCACATCTGAAATCCCCTTTCAGCAGGAATACTAATGCTGCAAGATAATCCAAAAAGAACCTTGCTATAAGAACAGGAATAAGGTGTCTTGTGTGAAGATTCTTATAAAGTAGAAACAGATTGTTTCTGAAATTAAGATATGTTTTCTTAGGGTCATTATAGTTTAGTGTACCGCCTCCAAGATGATATACAACACTTTTAGGAACGGCGGCAACCTGCCTGTCTCTTGCATTAAAGCGGAAACATAAGTCTATCTCCTCCTGATGGGCAAAAAAGTCTGCATCAAAACCACCATAGTCAATAAAGTCATCTCTGCGTACAAACATGCAAGCCCCCGATGCCCAAAATACTATGGCATTGTTGTCATATTGCCCGTTGTCCTTTTCTGTGTGGTCCATAATTCTGCCACGGCAGAACGGGTACCCAAGCACATCAATCATTCCTCCTGCCGCACCTGCCTTTTCAAAGTATTCTCTGTTGTCCATTTGGAGTATTTTAGGTTGACAGGCGGCTACTTTTGGATTGGCATCCATATAGTCAACAAGAGGCTCTAAAAAGCCTGGTGTAACCTCTACATCGCTGTTCAGCAGAAGCACATATTCAGTATTGGTACGTTTAATGGCAATATTATAGCCTTCTGCAAAACCATAGTTCCTGTCAAATTCAAAAATCTCCACGTCAGAGTGGTTTGAACGCAGATATTCAAGGCTGTCATCGGTTGATGCGTTATCAGCAACAATTATTTTAGCGGTCTCTTTGGAAATGGATTTTGATAGAATTGGAATGTATTTCTCAAGGAAATGTTTGCCGTTGTAGTTCAATATGATTATTGCAACACGCATGACAGTTATTCTTGGGAAATACTTTTGAAATATGCCGCTTCTCCATCAATCAGGTAGTCCACATTGTCAGCATTTATTGATGTCATACCGTCTTTTGCAGCCTCTGCAAGCAGTTTTTTCTTGAATTCGTCAGGGTCAATAATGCACTTTTCATCAAGAATGTACATTATATCAAGAAAATACTGAATGTCATCATCGGTAAACTGAGACTTAATGTTATCAGGAAGGGCATTGGTGATGAATTTTATGGCTTCATCATCATCGTAAGATTCAAGAACTTTATCAATATCCATAAATAGTTGACAGTTGAAAGTGAAAATAAACTTTTAAATATCTACAAAGTTACAAATTTTTATTAAACTTACATATTTTATATGTAAATTTGCAAATTATTTCTAAATTATAAGTTGAGAATTGGCTATTCACTGTCAACTTTCAACTGTCAACTTTCAACTATTATGTCAGTTCATCAGTCAGATTCCCAAAGCAAGGTTACAGTAAACACTCTTCTGGATATGAAGAAGAGGGGAGAGAAAATAAGTATGCTTACCGCATACGATTATTCAATGGCAAAAATAGTGGATGGAGCAGGTTGTGACATGATACTTGTGGGCGATTCCGCTTCAAATGTGATTTGTGGAAATTCATCTACACTGCCTATTACCGTTGATGAAATGATATTTCTTGCCAAAAATGTGGTGCGTGGGGTAAAACGTGCGTTTGTATCGGTGGATATGCCTTTTGGAACTTGCTCCGGCAATCCTGAAAAGAGCCTTGAATATGCAATTAAGATGATTAAGAACACAGGTGCAGACAGTGTTAAGATAGAGGGTGGAGAGGAACTTATAGAGGATATACGCAAAATTATAAATGCCGGCATTCCTGTTGTAGGACATTTGGGTCTTATGCCACAGTCTATAAACAAGTACGGTGGATATTCAGTTAGAGCCAAGGAAGATGCTGAGGCAGAGAAACTTATCAGTGACGCTCATTTGTTGGAACAGGCTGGCTGCTGTGCGTTGGTATTGGAAAAAATACCTGCCACTCTTGCTCAGAAAGTTGCTGAAAGTCTTACAATTCCTGTAATTGGAATAGGTGCGGGCAGCGGTGTTGACGGACAGGTTCTTGTTTTCCACGATATGTTAGGCATAAACCAAGGATTTTCACCAAAATTTCTGCGTAAATATGCAAATATAGGCGAGGTTGCCACAAATGCCATTCAGCAATACATAAAAGACGTAAAAAGCGTGGATTTTCCTAATAAGGAAGAACAATATTAGTGGACAGTGGAGAGTGGACAGTGGACAATTATCACTGTCAACTGTCAACTGTCAACAACTCTTTTGCATTAGCGATTGCAGCGTCAGTTATGTTGTCGCCGCTAAGCATACTTGCAATTTCACCAATCCTTTCACTTTTGTCAAGCAGTTTGACGTAGGTTTGAACAGGGTTGGTTTTGTTGTCCTTATAAACAGAGAAGTGGTACTCTCCCTTTGCAGCCACTTGTGGCAGGTGAGTAATGCAGATAATCTGCATTGTTTTTGACATCTCCTTCAGTATTGTTCCCATTTGTGCGGCAATATTGCCTGAGATACCGGTGTCAATCTCATCAAAAATAAGGGTAGGCAGGTTGCTTCCTTCTGCAACAAGTGCCTTAATACATAGCATTACCCTTGAAATTTCACCGCCCGATGCACAATTTTGTATCGGCATAGGCTGTGTTTTGTTTGAGGAGAAAAGGAATTGGACAATGTCAGAGCCGGTTGGTGTTATTTCAGCACTTTTAGAAAGGTTGATGACAAATTTTGAATCGGGCATGCCCAAAAATTTAAGTCTGGACTCAATGCTGTTCTCAATGTCTTTAATAACGCTTGACCTGCGTTTTGATAGGGTGGAAGACAATTCCGTTAAGTCTTTATATAATGACTCCTTCTCCCTGCTCAGATTGTCAATAATCTCATCATAACTTTCAAGCCTGCCAAGTTGAAGAGAGAGTGAGTCCATTATTTCAATAAGTTCATCTTCTGTCCTTACCTTGTGTTTTTGAAGCAGTGTGTATATCTGACTGACCCTTTCATGCATTGTCTCCAACTCAGAAGGGTCAAGATTTACATCTTCATTCTTATGCTCAATGTCATCACAAACATCCTTTAACTCAATAAGACACGATTCCACACGGTTTGACAGCGATTCATAACCACTTCCGTAGGCTGAAATGTCATCAAGTGCTGATTTCAGGCGATACAAATTAGAAATTATACCTTCATCGGCGTTTAGAGCGTTTATGGCGGTGGACAAACCCTCTTTTACATCAGAAATATGTTCAAGTGTGTTGATCTTGTCTTCAAGTGACTGTAATTCACCATGTTTAAGGTTACATTCCTTTAACTGCCTATGCTGAAATTCAATGTAGTCAGCGTTCTCCTTTGCCTGTGCGGCGGCGTTTCTCTCCTCTTCAAGTGACTTTGAAACTTCAATGTAACTGCTGTATTTTGACTTGTAGTCTTCAAGCAGTTCACCGTTTTTTGCAACAATGTCAAGCACGCTCAGTTGGAATGCGTTGGATTCAAGAAGTAGCGAACTGTGTTGTGAATGTATGTCTATAAACTTTTGTCCAAGTTGTTTAAGCACTCCCACAAGCACAGGTGTGTCATTAAGAAAAGAGCGGGATTTGCCGTTGTCAAGCAGTTCTCTTCTGATTATGCAATCATCAGAGTAGTCAAGGTCATTTTCATTGAAGAATTGCTCAAGTTTGTAACCTGCTATATCAAAGGTAACCTCAATTATACACTTTTTTTCGTCTTGGAAAATTGATTTTGAATCTGCCTTTGCACCAAGTGCAAGCCCCAATGCTCCAAGCATAATGGATTTGCCGGCACCTGTCTGTCCTGTAACTACAGAGAATCCGGATGAAAAGTCCAAATCAAGATTCTTGATAAGAACATAGTTCTCTATGTGAAGATGTTTTAGCATCTGTTTACTTTATAGGTTCAAGCCTCTCTTGTTCAGTAGGTTCAATGTATATTAACACATCGTATGCGGTTTTGCGTTCCTCCTTTGAACCTCTTTCCATAATGCTTACAATTTCGTCAAGTTTTGCCTCAACAAACTCATTTATTATAATCATTGAAGGTCTTGCCTTGTAACACTCCTTTAGAGCAGGCAATCCTTCAACTATTTGTGCGCGGCTTTTATCGGCGGACTTATACATGTTATCAAGTGCAACTCTGTGATATGTGTAGCAGAACTCACGGAAAGGTCTGTTAATCTCATCTAACATAGTGTTGATTAACGCATATCTGTTTTTGTTGTCTTCAAATGCCTTCCAACCCGTTTCATTGGTGCTTTGTGCTTGATTTACAATTGTTTCTGCCTGACGGAAGAATTGTGTGCCTCCAAACTTTGAAAATGTATCGCAGTCAGTACCTATTATCATATATGCGTAAAATGCCAAGACTTCAGTAAGATTGTTTCCAAATGATGTTATGTCAAATGACATTTGGTCACCTTCAGAATATGAGAAGTTAAAAGCCTTGTCATAGTATGAGAAAATAGGTGTCTTATAGTTTGAACCATACACAGGACGTGTGGCTTGAACCTGTAGCTCAGCAGAAAACATGTTGTTGTCATACTTGTTTACTAAGATAAATAGGGAACAGTCAATTTTCTCTTTTGTATCATATTGATATTCAGTAAATTGCCTATCGTTCATAAATTCGTAGACGGCTTTTTGAAGAGCCTCAAACATGCTTTTGTTTGACCCTGGCACCTGGTCAGAGTTAACGGTTACGGAGCAGTTCAACTCTTGAGCACCCATATAAAAGGGGAGAGTCAGAACAAGCAGTGCCAATATGAATTTTATTTTACCCATTTCTCTATATTGTCAACAATGTCTTTTGCAACTTCTCTCTTTGGCTTAAACTGATAATCTGTAACAGTTCCTCTATTGTCTATTATCCTAATCTGATTATTGTCAGAACCAAAGCATGTGCCTGCATTTTTAAGTGAATTAAGCACAATGAAGTCAAAGTTCTTGCGTTTCAGTTTGTCTTTTGCGTTAAATTCCTCATTGTCAGTCTCCAATGCAAATCCTACAAGAACTTGAGCGGTTTTTTTCAAGCCGCCAAGTTTGGCTGCAATGTCAGTGGTAGGTGTAAGTTCAAGAGTAAGATTATCCTTTTCCCTCTTTATTTTTTTATCAGCGGCCACTTTTGGAGTAAAATCAGCAACTGCGGCACTTAATATGGTTATGTCTGATTGTGAAAAGTTTTTAACAGCAGCGTCACACATTTGAGATGCTGATGTTACATTAATTACTTTTACACTTGAGTTTGAAGGTGTTATGCTTACAGGTCCTGAAACTATTGTAACTTCTGCTCCACGGTTTGCACACTCATCAGCAATGGCATATCCCATTTTGCCGGTAGAGTGGTTGCCTATGAAACGCACAGGGTCAATGTTTTCAAATGTAGGGCCTGCGGTAATAAGCACCTTTTTGCCGTTCAATGTTTTTTCTGCGTTAAACCAATTGTCAACAAACTTGCAAATGGTATCAGGCTCAGGCATTCTTCCTTTTCCCTCAAGACCGCTTGCAAGGGCACCGCTTTCAGGCTCCATAATTATAACCCCTCTATTTTTCAGGGTTGCAAGGTTTTCTTGTGTAGCCGTGTTTGCATACATGTCCAAATCCATTGCAGGAACTACAATGGTTTTGCATCTTGCCGATAGAAATGTGGTGGTAAGCAGATTGTCAGCAATTCCATTTGCCATTTTTGCAAGTGTGTTTGCTGTGGCTGGAGCCACTAAAAACAGGTCTGCCCACACTCCAAGTTTTACATGGGAGTGCCACTCTCCATTTTCAGGATTGAAAAATTCTGTATATACAGGATTCCCTGACAGAGTGGAGAATGTAAGCGGAGTTACAAATCTTTTTGCATTTTCTGTCATTACAACCTTAACTTCTGCACCACAGCGGATAAGGTCTCTGACAAGGTATGCTGATTTGTATGCGGCAATGCCTCCGGTTACGCCTAATACTATATGTTTCCCTTCAAACACCTACCTTATTTAATTTTAGCAGGGTTACGGAAATATGTCTTGTCTTCAACATACTCCTGTGTTGCCAAAAGTGTTGGCTTTGGCAATCTCTCATAGTATTTTGAGATTTCAATCTGCTCACGATTCTCAAATACCTCATCCAAATTGTCAACGGTTGACTGAGAGAACTCTTCAAGTTTGCGTTTCAGTTCGTCTCTTATCTCAACGGAAATTTGGTTTGCACGTTTTGAAATAATGCTTACTGTTTCGTAAACATTTCCTGTGTTTTCAACTAAGTTGTTAACGTCTCTTGTAATTGTTGACGTTGGAGCGTTTGATTTCTTGTAATCCATTTTAGTTAAATTTATTTTATGTTTGATTGTTTGATTCTTAATAAATGTTCCGCCATTTTCTCAATCTCCTTGCGATGTTTTGTATCGGGGTATTCATTCAGAAAGTAGTAGCATTCATCTGCGGCATCCTCACTTCTGTCATAAAGTTTTGTGGCGGCTGAATTTATTGTCTCCTTATATTTTGATTTTACAATAATATATGCAAACTGCTCAATATATTTGCAGTCAGGATAGTCATTCATTGCGTTTGTTGCCGTTACAACGGCTGCTCTATAGTTATTGCCCATATACATTCCTAAATTGTAATAGAGGGTTGCATTGGAAAGTTCACGCTGGGCAAGTTTGTCTTTCATTTCTGCAAGCATTGTCTTGGCATCGGCCGCCTTTTCATTGTAAGGGAAAAGAATAAGACACTTTTCAAGTTGCTCTATGGCTGCGTATGTGGACGTCTGGTCAAGTTCATACTCAGGCGACATCTTATAATGACAATATGCCAGCATATAGTTGCATTCCTCTAAATAATCTCCTCTCAAATATGTTGCAATATAAGATTCAAGATAGTGTATGGCACTCTCATAATCCTTCCTCTTTATATAACTTTGAGCAAGGTAATAGGTAATGCTTTGTGCCGTTTCAGTACCTCTGAAATATTGTTGAATGTCCTCAAGCAACTCTATTGTCTTTTTGTACTGCTTGTTATTGAAACAGGTTATGGCGTATTCATATTTCAGGTTGTTATCGCCGCTTTTCATAATGGCCTTGTACTCATTCTTTTTGGCTGTTGCCGTAAGAGTGAGCATCAAAATAGTCAATATTGCAAGCAGTTTTCTCATTTCCATTTATATGATGAGCCGTGGCTTAACAAATTCTTAAGCGATACACATAAATTTATGCACGGAATAAGTGTGTCCATTGCCACGATGCCAAAATAATAGTGTCTTTCAGACAGTTGTGTTGCCGTTTTGTTAATGATAATATACTGAGTCAAATATCTGATTAGGAACAAAAGCAAAGCCAATGCCCAAATCAAGCAATTCCCAAATACAAATGACAATATGAATGTAACATAGAAGATGGTTCTGAATGCCAATTCCGTACCTATCATAAATTTAGTACTTGCCTTATAGTGCCCCGATGTTGACAAATGTCTCCTTTTTTGTCTCATCCACATATTAAACGTAGATTTTGGCTCAGATATTGTTTGACTTTCAGGTTGAATTTCAATTCTGGTGTTGTCTGATGTTGCTACTTCATTTATAAATAGGTCATCATCGCCTGATTGCAGATTAAGATGGGAGGTGAATCCTTTTGACTTTATAAACATGCTTTTTCTGTATGCCATGTTTCTGCCCACTCCCATATATGTCTTGCCTGCTAAAGAGTAGTTAAGGTACTGCATACCAATGAACATGGTGTCAAACACCTGAAACATATTAAGTAGAGTAGGTTTTTTTGCGTATGCACCATAACCAATTACAATATCGGTGCTGTTATCAAAATTGCGGACAATATTCCCAAGCCAATCATTGCTTGCAGGAGTGCAGTCAGCATCAGTAAATACAAGAATGTCATTTTGTGCAGCCTTAATGCCAAGTGAAAGAGCAAACTTCTTAGAATCAATAAACTTTGCCTTTTCAGGCACATAAGTGCTTTTAAGGTTAGGGTATTTCAACTTCATTTCCGCCAACAATTCCTCTGTATTGTCATACGATGCGTCATTAACCACAATAACCTCATATTCAGGGTAAAGTTGGTTCATAATTACAGGCAGATTGTTTCTCAAGTTATGCTCCTCATCTTTTGCACAAATTATTACGCTTACGGGAGGAAACTCATAATTGAATTTCACTCTGTTTTTGTTAAAACGCCTGTTATAGCGGAAAATTCCTGTAAAATATCTGAGCCACCAAAACATCTGCACTAAGAAAGCAAGTGCCAGCAAGCCTGCAATAAGCAGTTGCCACCAAGCCATACCTTCTATAATATGTTGACAGTCAATGTTTATCATAATCTGTTGCTGAATACAGCAGTTGGTAATTTTCTTAAATTATACTCTGATGCCATAACCTCTCCGTATGCCCCTGCCGTGCGTATTGCAATCAAATCACCTCTTTGTACAGCATTGAGTGTCCTCTCTTTTCCAAATACATCGGACGATTCACAAATAGGACCTACAACATCATAAACTTCCTGCTTTCCGTTACTTGACAGGTTTTCAATATAGTGGTAGGCGTCATACATTGCAGGGCGTATAAGGTCTGTGAAACCTGCATCTAAAATTGCAAACTTCTTGACTTCCCCCTCCTTAACATAAAGCACACGGCTTATAAGCGTTCCGCATTGGGCAACAACCGCCCTGCCAAGTTCAAAGTGAATGCTCTTGCCTTTTAGTAAGTCTGATTTTGCATTGAACAGTGCAAAATACTTTTTGAATGCAGGTATAGGGTTGGTATCGGGGTATTGATAGTCAACACCCAAACCGCCTCCAAAATTTATGTTTGAGAAAGTTATTCCCTTTGATTCCAACTCCTTAAGCAATTCAGCCACAACACTACACAAATTCTCAAATACCTTTAAGTCAGTTATTTGTGAGCCTATATGAAAATGCAGGCCTATAAGATTAAGATTAGGTTTGCTTTTTATTTGCTCAATGACCGACGGCAGTTGAGGCAGGTTTATTCCAAATTTGTTCTCATTAAGCCCCGTTGTTATTTTTGCGTGGGTGTGGGCATCAACATTTGGGTTTACACGGATTTCAACATTAACTGTTTTGCCTTTTTTGCCTGCAATTTGGTCTATGACCTCAACTTCAGGCAGAGACTCAATGTTAAAACAGAAAATGTTATTGTCAATGGCTGTCTCTATCTCCCAATCAGCCTTTCCAACACCTGCAAACACTATTTTGCTTGGCTCAAAGCCGGCGTTTACGGCGGCAATAATCTCGCCTCCGCTTACGCAGTCTGCTCCAAAACCGTAACTTGCAATGGTTTTAAGGATAGTTGGATTTGCATTTGCCTTTATTGCGTAATGCTCTGTAAATCCATACTTTACAGTCTCTTCCTTTATTGCCTGCAAGGTGCGGTCAAGCAACTCCATGTCATAAAAGTAGAACGGAGTGTTGATGCTGCCTGTTTTCTTAATGTCTATCATTAAAACAAATCCCTGCTTAATGCCTCCAATGCACGTTTTTTGTCTGACGCACCTACAAGGAATGACACATTGTAGTTGCTGCCTCCGTAAGAAATCATTCTTACAGGTATATCTTTAAGGGCGTTTACAATTTTTGCCTGAAATCCTACGTTTGCACAGTTCATATCGCCTACAACACAGATAATCACCATGTTGTTTTCAATGGTCACCGTACCAAACTTCTTTAGCTCATTTACTATGTCGTCCAAGTGTTTGGTGTTGTCAATTGTAACTGATACGCCAACTTCACTTGTGGTAATCATGTCAATTGAGGTTTTGTATGCCTCAAAGCAGTCAAACACTTTTCTAAGGAATCCGTAGGCAAGCAGCATTCTGCCCGATTTTATTTTTATGGCAGTAATATTGTCCTTTGCTGCAACAGCCTCAATCTTGTGTTGTGTTATTTTGTTTGAAATAAGAGTTCCTGGAGCGGACGGGTCCATAGTGTTAAGCAGTCTTACAGGTATGTTCCCAAGTTTTGCTGGCAGAATACAGGTAGGGTGGAGTATCTTTGCTCCAAAATATGCCAACTCAGCCGCCTCTTCAAAGTGTAAGGTGGACACAGGGCTTGTTCCTTCAACAAATCTTGGGTCATTGTTGTGCATTCCGTCAATGTCTGTCCAAATTTGAATCTCCGATGCTTCAATAGCGGCACCAATCAGTGATGCGGAGTAGTCACTGCCGCCACGTTTCAAATTGTCTATCTCATTGTATGCGTTACGGCATATATAACCTTGTGTTATGTAAACTACCGTATCGGCAGGAACTTTTTCAAGTTCCTTATGGATATGCTCACGAATGTAAGCGGTGTCAGGCTCCTCATTCTTGTCAATACGCATGTAGTCAAGGGCAGGTAGTAGGTTTGACTTTACTCCTGATTCCTGTAGATACAGATTCATCATGGCGGTTGACATCTGCTCTCCTTGAGAAAGCACAATCTTCTCTTCAAAAACGGTAAAGAAATTGTTCTTGCTCAGATTTCTTAATGTGTCAAAATGCACTTTTACGGCATCAGTAGCCTTCTGTTTGTACTCTGCTGAATTGTACAGCCCGTCAATTACATCGGCGTACTTATGCTCAAGTGTGTTGATAACCTCATTGGCACTGACAGGATTTTTCTTGTACAGATAATCCGCTATTTCAACAAGTGTGTTTGTTGTGCCTGACATTGCTGACAGTACAACAATCTTCTTTTTGCCGTCATTTATCAGCTTGGCAACGTCTTTCATTCTGGCGGCGGAACCTACAGATGTTCCTCCAAATTTTTGAACAATCATATTCATAAAATCTAAATGATATTTTTACCCAATATCTAATAAGGTGCAAAAATAGTAATTTTTATTGAGAATATGTGAACTTTTTAATTTTTGTTGTACCTTTGTACTGAAAATTTATACAATTATGTTAAGAATTGCCGTACAAGCCAAAGGAAGGCTACATGAAGAGACTATGAAGATGTTTGAAGAATCAAGCATCAAGATTGAAACCAGCAAGCGTCTGCTGCTTATGCAATCTCCTAATTTTCCTGTTGAGGTGTTGTTTTTGCGTGACGATGATATACCTCAAGCGGTTGCTACAGGTATTGCTGATGTAGGTGTGGTGGGAGAAAATGAATTTGTGGAGCGTGGAGAGGACGCAGAGATAGTTCAAAGACTGAATTTTTCAAAGTGCCGTCTTTCTCTTGCCATTCCAAAAGCGGAGGAATACAACGGATTGGAATGGTTCCAAGGTAAGAAGATTGCCACATCTTATCCTAATATCCTTAACAAGTTTCTTGACGAGCATGGCATTAAGGCTGAAATTCATGTAATTACAGGCTCTGTTGAGATTGCTCCCGGCATCGGCTTGGCTGACTGCATATTTGATATTGTAAGTTCAGGCAGCACGCTTGTAAGCAATAATCTGAAAGAGGTTGAGGTTGTGCTTCAGTCAGAAGCCCTTATGATTGGCAACAAGAATATGGGTGATAAGAAGAGGTACATACTTAATGAACTTTTGTTCCGTTTCAATGCGTACAAGAATGCAGAGAATAAGAAATATATAATTCTGAATATCCCTAACGATAAAATCAAGGATGCGTGTGAGTTGTTGCCTGGCATGAAATCTCCAAGTATAATTCCTCTTGCCACTGAAGGTTGGTCTGCAATGCATTCTGTTATAGAGGAAAAGACTTTTTGGCAGGTTATTTCAAAATTGAAGTTGATAGGTGCTGAGGGCATTTTGATTGTTCCTATTGAAAAGATGATAATATAATTAGGAATTAGGAATTAGAAATTAGGAATTAATATTTCTCCTTTCTCCTTTCTCCTTTCTCCTTTCTCCTTTCTCATTTATTCACTATTAACTATTCTTTAAATGAAGATATATATCAATCCTGACAAGAATAATTGGGCTGAGTTGTTAAGCCGCCCGGTGGCTGATAATTCCGCTATTATAAGCACGGTACAGAGTGTTCTTGATGATGTCCGTCAGAACGGCGATGCCGCTATACGCAAGTATGAGAAGCAGTTTGACAAGGCTGACCTTGACTCTCTTAAAGTCTCCGATGCTGAAATTGCTGAGGCTTGCAGCATTGTTTCCGCTGACTTGAAGAGTGCTATAAGAACCGCAATCAGTAATATATCAAAGTTTCACGGTGCACAGTTGGGAGACCTGCCTGTAGTGGAAACTACAGAGGGCGTAAAGTGTTGGCAAAAGGCGGTTGCAATAGAGAAGGTGGGTCTGTATATTCCAGGAGGCACAGCCCCTCTGTTTTCAACTGTTCTTATGCTTGCTGTTCCTGCAAAAATTGCAGGTTGTTCAGAAATAGTGCTTTGCACGCCTCCAAGTGCAGATGGTAAGGTTAATCCTGCCATTCTGTTTGCTGCAAGTGAGGCTGGTGTAACTCAAATATATAAGATAGGTGGGGTGCAGGCAATAGCGGCAATGGCATACGGAACAGAAAGTGTGCCAAAGGTTTATAAGATTTTTGGTCCGGGTAATCCGTTTGTAACCACTGCCAAACAGATTGTAAGTGTTAAGGATGTGGCAATTGATATGCCTGCAGGTCCTTCAGAGATAGCCATAATTGCTGATGATTCCCAAAGGGCAGACATAGTTGCCGCTGATATGCTTTCACAGGCGGAGCATGGAACTACAAGTCAGTCTATGGTTTTCACCACCGATGCCAAGTTTGCATCGGCAGTTATGCAGGAGGCTGAAAAACAATGTAGTGAATCTCCAAGAAAAGAGTTTATAGCACAGTCACTTTCAAATAGTAGGATTTTTGTTCTTGACACTATTGATGATGTAATGGACATGTGTAACGCATACGCTCCTGAACACTTGATAATATCATGCAGAAATTTTGCGGATTTGGCACCAAAGGTTGTGAATGCCGGTTCTGTTTTTCTTGGATATTATACTCCTGAAAGTGCAGGCGATTATGCATCGGGTACAAACCACACTCTGCCTACAAGCGGTTACGCTAAGGCATACAGCGGAGTTAATATGGATAGTTTCATTAAGAAGATAACTTTTCAGGAAATTACAAAAAAAGGATTGCAGAATTTAGGTGGTACAATTGAAATTATGGCAGAAAATGAATACCTTTTCGCTCATAAAAACGCTGTAGTGGTAAGAAATGGTTCAAAAATTTAACTTTAAGCAATTATTTCTTTAAATATTTTTGTATGATTAGAAAAAATGTTTAACTTTGCAATTGTGAATTTCACAAAATTAATCTTATTATCAATTTAAAACGTTTTAATTATGGACAAGCTATTCGCTGAAATTAACGAGAAATTGCAATTTTTTGCAGAGAACGCTGCTTCTCAAGTAGAAAAAGGTAACAAGGCTGCAGGTAGCCGCGCTCGTAAAGCATCTCTTGAACTTGAGAAACTTTTCAAAGAGTTCCGTAAGAAATCTATTGCTGCTGCAAAGTAATTTCTGTATTAAAAGAGAAATAGAAAGGGTGAGTCTCAGACTCACCCTTTCTTATTTTGAGCGGTAAACGGGACTCGAACCCGCGACCCTCGGCTTGGGAAGCCAATGCTCTACCAACTGAGCCATTACCGCATAATTAGTTAAAAGTTGCCATACGTATGGCAGTTACTGCACCTTCTACGCCTTTGTTGCCTAATTTGCCTCCGGCTCTGTCTTCTGCCTGCTCCATTGTATTTACTGTAAGTACACTGAATATGACAGGACAATAGCCTTTGGTTGCATTAAGTGTTGTAATGCCTTGAGTTACGCCTCCACATACATAATCAAAATGTGGGGTGTCTCCTTGTATTACACAACCTATTACTATTATGGCGTTGAATCCGCCTTTCTCTTCCAGTGTCTTTGCTCCGTATGTCAGCTCAAATGCACCGGGAACATGGATTATTTCAATTTCTTTTGCTCCAAGTTCTGTCAATTTATCAACTGCACCATCAAGCAGTTTGTATGTGATATTGGAATTCCAATCAGAAACCACGATACCATACTTCTGCTTTGCCACTACATCTTTTTGAGGTAGGGCATTGGGGTCATAAGTTGAAAGATTGTGCAGTTTACTTGACATTGCTCTTAAGAGTGGCGGATGTAATATACTTGTCAATGTCATCAACTTCAGGTATTCCACGCTGTGCTGATGTTGCGTTGGTCTTTACATCGTTGTATAACTCAAGTGCTTTGTCATACTTGCCAAGGCTTTCATAAGCAATTCCTGCCTTAACCGTATATACAGGTTTGATAAGCAGATTGTCACTTTTGGCAGCCTTAAGAAAATACTCTATAGCCTCTTCTGTTTCACCTTTTTGTGCGTAGCAGTCTCCAATAGTGCCAAGAACTGTGTATTTAAGTACGGCATCCTTGCCATTGAATTTTTTAAGATATGTTATGGCATTATCATAATCGCCAGTCTTGTAATATGAAAGACCTGCGTATGCGGCGGCAAGTTTACCGCTTTTTGTAATGCCGTAGTTGTCATACAAATCAACAAAACCATTAAAGTCAATAGTGTCTCCGTTAAGTGCGACATCATAATTGCCTGCTGCAAAATACTCCTGACCTTTTGCCATCAACTCATCTGCCTCTGCATTTTTTGGAGTCAGATAAAGGTTTTGAAACAGCAACCATGCTGCAATAATAACTACAATAACCCCAAGTATTATTGTCAATACCTTTTGGTTTTTCTCAATAAATGACTCTGTGGTTGTAAGTGCATTTTGGAAATTCTCCAAGTTCTGCTCCTGCTCATTGAAATTCTCTTTCTTAGCCATAACTTTATGTTTATATAATTTTTTCAAAAAACTTTATGAGGTGCAAATTTACTCTTTTTTTCTTAATGTCCATAAAATTTTTCATAATTTTTGTGATTAGTAAAGAATATTTCACTATCTTTGCACCGCAATTAAGGCAATGGTACCTTGGCCGAGTGGTTAGGCAACGGTCTGCAAAACCGTGTACAGCGGTTCGAATCTGCTAGGTACCTCCAACGAAAGGGAGTCTGAAAAGACTCCCTTTTTTCGTTGGAGGTACCCATACCTTGTTTAAGGGGGCGTATCCCCCATTTGCTTCGCAAATTCCCCCTACGTGCTTCGCACGGCACGCTGTCGCGTGCTTGGGCTTCGCCCTCACGCTAACTTGCCTAACTGAACATCACAACAAAAGTTAACGAAAAACAAAATTATCTATATAAATTGCATATTGAGAAAATATTGTGTATATTTGCACAATTGAGTGGTAAGTGTGCCACTGTGACATATAAAGGCGTTTATTGACGCTTTGTTCTGACGATTTGAAACTTCGCAACTTTCATTAGGTAAATCAGAGCACTGCAACGGTAGATGTCTACGAGGTATGAGTTTTATTTGGATCCTACTATAGGTCTTTATACTTGTATCGGCGTGGGCTTGCGTTGTTTGTTCTATTTATCTGGGCAATGCGAAGGCCTCAAATCGTGGAACTGCAATCGTCGGGTTCCACGCTTTTTTTATGTCTGTATATTTGCAAAAGAATTCACTTAAACAAATAAAATATTAACAATTAAAAATTTAAAAGATTATGAAAAATTTAGTTAAAAACATCGTGTTAATGCTCACAGTATTGTTCCTTATCAGTATGGTTGTTTCCTGCAAGAAGGAAGATCCCGCACCGGCAGTCAACTTCAACAACCCGACCGCCCAGTACATAGAGTCCTTCCTCGGAAAGCCCGTCGATGAGTTTATCAAGGCATGTGAGGAAAGCGGTATGATGAAAATAAAAGAGGAAGAAGGATATCTCTCATATTCCAACGAAATAAACAAAATAGAAGCAGAGTGTAATTATAAAAATGATATTCTAACGGAAATAACTTATATAACATCAACAAATAATAAAAAGGAAAAATCCACTGAATACTTCAATTATCTGTCAAATAACAACTATGCGGCATTCCAAGGGAGTTGCGACATGGTATGTTACAAAGACATAAACGAATTCGGTAAAATTTTAACAAACGGTAATGAATTAGATTATTGTTATATGGCAAAAGCATCGAATGCAGTTTATGTAGCAGTTATGAGTCAATTAATTATTGTATTTTGTACCCCTGAATATGAAGGATACGAATCTATCAAGTCCGAAGCCATGTCCTCCTGCGACTAAGGAGGGGGTTCTTAGCAAATACAAGGCACGGAATTTTCCGTGCCTTTTTCATCTACTTATACACATTCTCAATCTCCACCACATAGACTGAATGCAGTGAGCCTCTGGGATTTGAGTTGTACCAGCGTGACATTGTTTTACGGTAGTATGTGTCCTGCTTTTAAGTAGAGTGAGTACCACTCCTCACGAGTAATGGTTATATCGGCACTGTTAATAATCTCACGCATACGGTTAATTGATGTAGTGCCTGCAATAACCTGCATATTTGCAGGG
>JAZUKL010000030.1:0-6137 GCA_045643245.1 Candidatus Enterocola sp. | reverse complement strand
ATCATTATTCCAAATGAGAATGTAAAAAGTTCTGATTATGATAAGAATTTTGGTATCGCACGTCCGTCTCATGCTGACTATACTGCTCATGTAAAATATTGTGGTTTTGAGGATTACAGAGGTGGAGGCCATTTTAGCGGAAGAATTACAGCCGGAATTGTGGCGGCCGGAGCCATTGCAATAAAGGCATTAGAAAATAAGGGTATTAAAATTAATACTGATATTTTAAGAAGCGGCAGAGCCACCACCGATGCTGACATTACAGACAGAATATTGAATGCAAAAAATGAACAGGATTCAGTAGGTGGGGTTGTGCAGACAGTCATTACAGGAGTTGAGGCAGGAGTAGGTGAACCATGGTTTGATTCACTTGAAGGAGTTATTGCAAATGCCGTATTCTCCATAGGTGGAGTTAAAGGCGTTGAGTTTGGAGCAGGATTCAAGTTTGCCGATATGAAAGGTTCTCAAGCCAACGATGCTTTCTGTATCAATGACGGAAAGATACAGACAAAAACAAACAATAACGGAGGCATTAACGGGGGTATTTCAAATGGTATGCCTATTGTATTCAATACAGCGGTAAAACCTACGCCTTCAATATCACAGCCACAACAGAGCGTTGATTTTATTAAAGGAGAGGAGACAACACTTGAGATAAAGGGCAGACATGACCCGGCAATAATCCGCAGAATATGTATTGTAATATCAAGCCTTGTTGCTGTGGTTTTGTGTGATATGTTAGCGTGTAAAGCAGGTGCGGAGGCTTTGAAATGACAAGTGCAGGAAATATTGTGCTTTGCGGAATGCCTTCATCGGGTAAATCTACAATAGGCAAGATGGTTGCAGATGTGCTTGGCATGCAGTTTGTTGATACAGATGCTTTAATTGTAGAACAGGAAGGTAAGGAAATTTCTGACATTTTTAGGACGGAAGGAGAGACTTATTTCAGAAAAGTGGAGGCGGAAATAGTGGAAAGGGTATCTAAAAAAAGCGGTGTTGTAATTTCATTAGGAGGCGGTGCCGTATTAAATGCTGAAAATGTTTCAAACCTGAAGGCAGGTGGCAGAATATACTTTCTTGAGCGTGATTTGGACAAGCTTACACCAACACAGGACAGACCGTTATCCGGTAACCGTGAGAAACTTGCTGAACTGTTTAAGGTGCGTATGCCAATATACAGACAGGTTGCTGATGTTTTTGTAGATAATAACGGTTCACCTGAAAATACGGTAAAAAAGATAATAGATGATTACAAAAGATAAGAAAATACTTATTGTTGGTCTTGGACTTATGGGAGGCAGTTATGCTTGTGCCTTGACAGATGCAGGATATGAAGTAGGTGCTGTTACAAGGTCTCAAAGTTCTATAGATTTTGCATTGAAAAAAGGTATAATAAGGCATGGAACATCTTGTGTGTCAAAAGAGTATGTAGAGCAATTTGACATTTTGGTATTTTCATTGTATCCTCACACTTTTATAAAGTGGCTGGAACAATATCAAGGATTTATAAAGAGTGGTGCCATGCTGACTGATGTTACAGGTGTAAAATGTTCCGTTGTGGATAAGGTACAGGATATGTTACGTCCTGATTTGGAGTTTATAGGGGCTCACCCTATGTGCGGAAAGGAGACAAGCGGGGTTGAGTTTGCATCGGCTGATATATTTAATGGGGCAAACTATATAGTCACTCCAACTTCAAAAAACACAGAGAAGGCAATAGAAGATTGTGAGGAGATAGGCAGAATACTTGGATGCAGGAATATTTCAAGATTGTCAACGGCTGAACATGATGAGATGATTGGTTTTCTCAGCCAATTGACACACTGCATTGCAGTATCGTTGATGAACTGTAAGGATTCAAAAAATCTGGTAAGGTTTACGGGCGATTCATTCAGAGACCTTACACGTATCGCCCACATAAATGAGACAATGTGGAGTGAACTTTTTATTATGAATAAAACTGAATTGCTAAGGCAGATGGACTTGTTTGCAGGTCAGTTTGAAAAAATGAGAAATGCAATTGAAAATGAGGATGTTGACACATTAAAACAAATGATGGTGACATCTACTCAAAGAAGAGATTTTTTTAATAGATAAGATATGCGGATGATATTTAAGAGGGCTCTTTTTGAACCTGATGAAATTAAGAGAATGTACCCTATATCAGAAGAGGGTATGAATGCAAAGATGGCGAATGACAAGGCTATAAAGGCTGTGTTGAGCGGAGAGTCAGACAAGTTTCTACTTGTGATTGGACCGTGTTCCGCTGACCATGAGGATTGCGTTATTGACTACATCAGCAGGCTACGTCCCGTACAGGACAAAGTTAAGGACAAGATAGTCATAGTTCCAAGAATATACACAAACAAACCAAGAACTACAGGTGCAGGATATAAAGGAATGTTGCATCAGCCAAATCCTTTGGCAGACCCTGATATTCATAAGGGATTGATTGCCATCAGGAAACTGCACATGCGTGCCATAAATGAGACGGGCTTTTCATGTGCCGATGAAATGCTTTACCCTGAGAACCACCAGTTTCTTGCTGATTTGCTGTCATACGTAGCGGTAGGGGCAAGAAGTGTTGAAAACCAACAGCACAGATTGACGGCAAGCGGACTTGATTTGCCTGTAGGTATGAAGAATCCTACCAGTGGTGATATGTCTGTTATGATGAACTCAATTAAGGCGGCACAAAGCGGACATACCTTTATATATAGGAATTGGGAGGTTCAGAGTAAGGGGAATCCGTTTGCACATGCAATTTTAAGAGGCTATGTTGACAATGACGGCTACACACATCCAAACTATCACTATGAGGATTTGTGTCATCTTGTAGAGTTGTACCACGATGCCCCAAATCTTAAAAATCCCGGTGTGATAGTGGATTGTAACCATTCAAATTCCGCAAAAAAATATTTGGAGCAGATTCGTATATCAAAAGAGGTGTTGCACAGCATGCGTCACAGTGCAGACATAAAAACATTGGTAAAAGGCTTAATGATAGAGTCTTATATTGAAGACGGCGCACAAAAGACTGGTGAATGCACATACGGAAAATCCATTACTGACCCATGTCTTGGTTGGGAAAAAACTGAGAGGTTAATATATGAGTTAGCGGAACTATTATAATTAATGGTTTGCACAAGTTTGCAAAATAAGTCGTTGCCTGAACTGCAAAAAATTTTAAGCAGTGGGGCTTTGGAGTTGGCAGAGATAAGGATAGACCTTTGTCCTGACATCTCTAATGACGAATTTCAAAAGGTGGTTTCAACACATCCTATTATTGCAACTTGCAGAATTTCATCAACTATGACGGCAGATGAGGCGGAACGCAAACTTATTTGTGCCGTTGAAACGTTTGCTGATTACATAGATGTTGAGATTGAGGCTCCTTCAGATATGGTTTGCCGTATAGCGGAGAAGTGTAGGACTTGGGGAGTAAACCTTATCCGCTCTGTCCATTTTTTTGAAGGAACACCGTCTTTTGAGACATTGCATGACTGTGTGTTAAAGTGTCAGGAGGGCTACGCTGATATAATTAAGATAGTTACATACGCTCATAATGCTGACGATGTCAAGGTTGTGCAAAAATTATTCACACCTTCTCTTGCAGGCAGGCTGACGGCGTTTTGTATGGGAGAGGCTGGCAAACAAAGCCGGATGGATGCTCTGAAATTTGGCGCACCATTCACATACGCCGCTCTGTCCGATGCTGAGGCTACGGCGGCAGGGCAGTGGACAACTTCTCAAATGTTATCTTCATTATATGGAAATGATTTCCCGCAATATGGATTTGACAACAAAAATGTTGTGATTCCAACTTCAAAAAGTGTTGCACAGAGAGCGGTTATAGCATCATTTTTGGCTGAAGGTGAGTCTGTTATAAGGGAGTATTCACCTTGTGGCGATTCAGAATCGGCATTGGCGTTAATCCGTAATTTAGGTTCGTCAGTATCGGTTGACGGCTCTGTACTTAAAATAGACGGTGAACTTGACAGAATTCCGCAGGAGGTGTTTGTTGGAGAATCGGGGTTCCTTACAAGGTTTATAACACCGCTGTTGGCATTAAGTGGCAGACAAATAACCGTAAAAGGGGAAAAGACTCTTGTAGGCAGACCGCTCAAAGGTTTGTCTGAAACAATGAAGAGTTTTGGAGTTGAAATAGATAATGATAGTGTCCCGTTTACAATAAAAGGCAGACTAAAGGCAAGCAAGACGGTTGTTTCAGGTGAATATGGTTCCCAACTTATCAGCGGTCTTATTGCCGCTTTGCCTTTGTTGCAACATGATTCTGAAATAACAGTAAGAAATCCCAAAAGTCTAATGTACATAATTATGACTATGAATGTACTTAGAAAGTTTGGAGTTGAAATTGAGTGTCAGCAGTCAGATGATGTGCTTCATTTGTTTATCAGAGGCGGACAGAAATATAAGCCTGCAAACATAAAATTGGAGGCGGATTGGAGCGGGGCGGCACCTATGTTGATAATAGGTGCGGTGTTTATGGGAATAGAATTGAAGGATTTGTATATTGATTCAATTCAAGCGGATAAGCACATAATTAAGATTCTGCAAAATGCAGGTGCCAAGGTGTATGGCCGTGGCTCAACAATAATTGTAAAGAAGTCTCCGCTGCACTCATTCAAAACTGATTTGAATCAGGCACCTGACCTGTTTCCTGTGGTTTCAGTGCTTGCCGCATTTTCTGAGGGGGTAAGTGAAATCAGCGGTCTTGGCAGGCTTGCCGGTAAGGAATCAGACAGGGCAAAGGCAATAACTGAGATGCTTGCACAGTTAGGTGTCAAGTGTACAAAAAACGGAGACACATTAATGGTTGAGGGGCATTCACTGAGTTTCCGTTATGCAAATGGCAAATTGTTAAAGGGTGGAAACTACACATCTTCAAATGACCATCGTATGGTTATGGCACTTAAAATAGCATCGCTTGGTGCAGACTCAAAAATAATAATTGATAATGAAGAGTGTGTTGCCAAATCATTTCCTGAATTCAATAAGTATTTTAAGTGATTTTTGTATAATTTTGCGTAAATTTGTGGCTCTAATAAGAAATTTGACAGTATGTTTAGAACAGTGACTTGCGGTGCGCTTCGTGCCACCGATGCTAAAAAAAGTGTGACGCTTGCCGGTTGGGTGCAACGCATAAGAAAGATGGGCGGAATGACATTTGTTGATTTGCGTGACCGTTACGGCATAACCCAACTTGTATTCAGTGAGGATTCAAATGCTGAACTTTGTGCTCAAGCCAATGAACTTGGCAGAGAGTTTGTTATTCAGGTAAATGGTGAGGCATCGCTCCGCAGCAATCCAAACAAAAACATACCTACAGGAGACATAGAGATTCTTGTAAGTGAGATGAATGTGCTTAACAAATCTCTTACACCACCTTTTACAATAGAGGATAACACAGACGGTGGAGATGACCTACGTATGGTTTACCGTTACCTTGACTTACGCCGCAACGCAGTACGCAAGAACCTTGAGTTGCGTCATAAAATGACAATGGAGGTACGCCGATACCTTGACAGCAAAGGCTTTCTTGAAGTTGAAACACCAATGCTTATTGGCTCCACACCTGAGGGTGCAAGAGACTTCGTTGTTCCAAGCCGTATGAATCCGGGGCAGTTCTACGCATTGCCACAGTCACCGCAAACACTAAAGCAACTTCTTATGGTAAGTGGTTTTGACCGCTATTTCCAAATAGTGAAATGTTTCCGTGATGAAGATTTGCGTGCAGACCGTCAGCCTGAATTCACTCAAATTGACTGTGAAATGTCATTTGTGGAGCAGGAGGATATAATAACCCTGTTTGAAGGTATGGCAAAACACCTTTTCAAAGAGTTGAGAGGCGTTGAGTTCACTGAGCCTTGGCAGCGTATGACTTGGCAAGACGCTATGAAATACTACGGCAGTGACAAGCCTGATTTACGCTTCGGAATGTGTTTTGTGGAGTTGATGGACACACTTAAAGGTTTTGGTTTCAGCGTGTTTGATGACGCCGCATATATTGGAGGTATATGTGTAAAGGGTGCCGCAACATACACCCGCAAACAACTTGACGCACTTACAGAGTATGTAAAGCGTCCGCAGATTGGTGCCAAAGGAATGGTTTACGC
>JAZUKL010000029.1:0-36622 GCA_045643245.1 Candidatus Enterocola sp. | reverse complement strand
TTACCAAGGAAGTGCTCTACCGCTGAGCTATAACAGCGTAGTTTAGAGCGGAAAACGGGGCTCAAACCCGCGACCCCCAGCTTGGAAGGCTAGTGCTCTATCAACTGAGCTATTTCCGCATTAAGTGCTATTTCCGCTTCTTTCCCTCAGTTGATAGAGCACTTCCGTGTCTATGTTTTGGCAACTGAGCTATTTCCGCATTACCCTGATGATGGATTACGGACCTGCGGTCCGTGAACCAAAGGGGGGAACCTTTGCACAAAATTTCAAACACCGATAGGTGTTTAGTCTATAAGAACAGAACTTTTTCCTGTAAACAAGTTTCCGTCAAAAGTCCTGTTCTTATAGACCAGCGGCTTACGCCGCATGAAATTCTGTGGGCAGTGATGGATTCGAACCACCGAAGGCATAGCCAGCTGAGTTACAGTCAGCCCCATTTGGCCACTCTGGTAACTGCCCTTCCCTTGAGCCTCTTGTCGGATTCGAACCAACGACCCCGAGATTACAAATCACGTGCTCTGGCCAACTGAGCTAAAGAGGCATCAAATTTTGGGATTGCAAAATTAGGACATTTTTTTCAACTGACAAAATATTTGAGAAAAAAAATTAAAAAATCTGTTATTTTTTCTCTTTTGCCTTTTCCATTTGTTTCTGTATGGCTTCGGCACAAAGGTCAACAGCCTCTTCAAAACTGTTGGCGGTTTTGCTTGCAAATAGCTCTAAATGAGGTGCTGTAACCTTAAGAGCTACCTCTTTATTATCGGCAGACTCAGGCTTAACCACTTTTAGCGATGCTTCAATTTTTGTAATACCATCGTAAAACTTACCTAATTTCTCCAAACGCTTGTTAATGAAGTTCTGTAACTTCTCAGTAGCGTCAAATTTCACTGACTGAATTCTAATCTCCATAATAAAATCTTTTAATGGTTATACATTAATATATATAATATCAAACCTCTTCTATTTTCTTGGGTGTGCATCCTTGTAAATCTTACGCATCTGCTCAAAAGAGGTATGGGTATAGACTTGGGTGGCGGCAAGGTTTGCGTGTCCAAGAAGTTCCTTTACTGCATTTATTTCAGCACCAGAGTTCAGCAGACTGCCTGCAAATGAGTGCCTCATAACATGAGGACTACGTTTTGACAGTGTTGAAACATCTTTCATGGCATCAGTTACAATTCTGTAAATAAGCTGCGGATACGCCTGCTCACCTTTATCTGTAACTATAAAATAAGGTACGGAACCAAACATCTGCTCTTTAAGTGCAATGTATTTCTGAGCCTTCTCCTTTAATATGGCGCTTACCGGAATAACCCTCTCTTTACCTCCTTTACCCCTTACTTGCAAAGTTAATGAAAAAAAATTAAAATCGGTGTCTTTTATTGAAATAAGTTCAGCCCGGCGGATGCCTGTATCGTAGAGCAGTTCAATGACCATATTGTTGCGGACGCTGCTAAATGACTGAGTGTCAGTATCGGGGTTGTCAAGAACATTCTCAATCTCACTATCACGGAAAAAGATGGGCAGAGGCTTTGCAGTCTTGAGGGCTGACACCTTTTGCATAGGGTCTACAAATGAAGGGTTGCACTTCTTTATATATTTAAAGAAACTGCGAAGTGCGGAGAGTTTGCGGTTGACTGAATTTGAGTTCATCTTCTCATCTTCTTTCAAGGTCATAATCCAATCCCGTACAAACACACTTTTGGTCTCTAAAATATCTGTAATGCCATATGTGCGGCTAAGAAAGTTTTGAAATTGCTCCAAATCCTTCTCATACGCTCCGGCAGTAAGTTTTGAGTACCTTTTTTGGTGCGTTATATACTCTATGAAATTCTCAATATCCATACGGTGATTTGGTGATTCACCGAATCACCATTTATTTGTACCACGATGCGTACATAGCGTAGTTGTGTGCTATTTTCTGATTTATCTCCTTAGCCTGTTCTGGCGATACCTCCTTAACCTGCTTTGCAGGTACACCAGCCCAAATGGTGCCGGCAGGAATCTGTGTATTGCTAAGAACTAAGGCATTTGCGGCAACAATGGCACCTTCCCCTACAACCGCTCCGTCAAGAACAGTGGCGCCCATGCCAATTAAGGCGTAGTCGCAAATTTTTGCACCGTGAATTGTAACGTTATGTCCTACAGACACATAGTCTCCTATTTCAATGACGGACTTTTGGTATAGGGTGTGGAGTACCGCTCCGTCCTGAATGTTAACGTGGTTGCCAACTTTAATGGTGTTGACATCGCCACGCAGAACTGTATTGAACCAAATACTGCAACCGTCACCAATAGTAGTGTCTCCAATTAAGGTTGCATTGTCTGCAAGAAAACAATCCTTGCCAATTTTTGGGGTGAAACCCCTAACTGATTTTATTAAAGCCATAGGTCAATTAGTAATTAAAATTTAATCGCGAAGCGTAGGGGTTCGGGGATACGCCCCGATAAAAACGCCATTGGATACTTGAAACTTATTGCAACTCGTGAGTTGCAATAAGTTTCAATGTATCCACATCTATCTTTTTTGCAAATATCTTCAAATCCTTGTCAAGTACATAAATCATAGGAGTGGAGGAGGTGTCAAACCAATACCAATAATATGAGGTGCGTTCAGGGTCCCACACATTATTCATATCCTGCATTTCCTTCTCCTCTATGAACTTTGTCCACTCATCTTTGTCGGTAAGCATGTAAACCGCAATTACATTTAGCCTTGGGTCATCCTTATACTGCTTGTAAAACTCGCTTACAAGCGGTGCTGTCTTTTTACAGTGTCCGCATTGAGGCTCAAAAAAGAATAATACGGTAATTTGTGAACCTGCCATTTCAGAAATAGGGCGGTATTGTCCGTCAAGTCCGCACAGTTTCATGTCATGAGCCTTGTCTCCAACAAGGCAGTGTTCAATTTTCTTAATTTCTTTGCCAATGTTTGAAACAAGGGTTGAGTCTGCCCAAGTTGCGGTACCGTTAAGGTAGTATCTTCTGCCAAGTTCAACAATCATACGGTCCATTCCCATTGTAGTGCTTTTTACGCACCAATTCAGCATATAGTTGCATACAGTTCTGAATGTCTGCTCGTTACCCTTGCGGCTCTTTTCAACAAGGGCAATGGCGGCAGGAATTACGGAATCGTAGTGCTGGACCAAAATCTTGTCCATATAGGTGTCCAATGACTGCTTTGAATAAGGGGTGTGGAATGAACGCTCATCAGAGAGGTCAAGATTATCAAAATAATGCTCCTTATAAAAGGCATACTGCAATACCCATTTCATGGAGTCATTAAAGGTATTAAACCCTTCAGGCTCAATAAATTCAACCGTTTGCAAACCTTTAACAAAGATTCCGCACATGCTTTGAGGGTATTTTTTAATCAGTTCGTTTTGTCTTTCAGTTACTGAGGTGCCCATCAGTTTGAGTTCCGCCTTTATTCTTGCTATTTCAACAGAGTCTTTCAGTTCCTTGATTTTTTCATTGGCGACAGTGCCTTTTAACTGCACGTTTTTCATAAAATTAGCGTAGTCATTAAAATCCTTGCTCTCTTGTGAGCCGTCAATAACTATGTTTCTATAGTGGTTAGTGGTGTCAATTTTCACTGAAAGGGTTTGGTCTCCACCCAAAATAAACTCTACAACGGGAACTTTATTCACGCATAGGGTGTAAAGTCCTTCATTTAGTTTCTCTTTGTATTCAAACACACCTTTGCCTTTTTTGTCAAGTTGAACGGAATCCTTAACATAAATTTGTCCAAAATAGTGGTAGGCAAGCAATATGTTTTGGTTTGCAAGTTGCGGGGCTTTAACGGAAATTTCTGTGTTAGGGGTTGATGCCAATGGTGCTTGTGCAGAACAAGCCATAGGCAAAATACCCAACACAGCTAAAATAAATGCTTTATATTTCATAAGTCAATGTCCTTAAAAAATCTTTCTCTTCTTGTGTAAGGTATTGAGAAAGAGTGTTGTACATTTTGGTATTATAATTATTAATAAATATTTTCTCATCATTTGTAAGCAAACTTACATCTATTGCATCTAAGGCGTAAGGGGCAAGTGTCAGTGTTTCAAATGTCAGAAATTCACCAAATTCAGTTTTTTCAAAAGGAACTATAAGAACGGTATTCTCAATACGTATGCCGTGCTTCCCCTCTTTATAGATTCCCGGCTCGTCAGTCATTGTAAGCCCCGCTTCATACCCAATGTTGTTCTCTGACGGGCGCAGCCAAGCGTAACCTTCATGCACATTAAGCAGATGTCCAACGCCGTGTCCTGTGCCATGCCCGTAATTCATTCCGTTTTTCCAAAGGAACTGCCTTGCCAGTATGTCAAGTTGGGAACCTTTTGTCCCTTTAGGAAATATAGCCGTTCCAAGTGCAATATGCCCCTTAAGCACTAATGTGTAATCTTGTTTCTCCTCATCAGTCAAAGTGCCGCACACCAATGTTCTGGTGGTGTCAGTGGTGCCGTTAAGGTAGTGAGTACCGGTGTCAATAACCAAAAATCCCTTATGTTCTATAATTGAATTGCTCTCCTCCGATGCTGAATAGTGCCCTATTGCACCATGCTCTGCATATCCGGCAATAGTGCCAAAACTCTCATCTGTAAATCCTTCCTGAGCACTTTTTAACTCCCTTAATTTGTTCATTACATCTATTTCTGTAATGGTGGTATCGGTGTTCAGAGATTCATTGAACCATTTGTAGAACTTAACCCAAACCACACCGTCCTTTATCATGGCGGAACGATAGCCTTCAATCTCCACACTGTTCTTTATAGCCCTTAGACGGGAAATGTATAGTGGTTGGTTTACTTGACCTTTGCACTTTTTCACCTTTTCATAAAGGCCGTAGTTCATGCTCCCTTTGTCAAACAGTACGGTTTTGTCTGTATTCCTCCCAATATACTCCCCGATGCCGTCATACCTGCAAATCTCTATGTTGTTTGAGTTAAAAAACTCTTTTACAGATGGTTCTATTTTGTTTTCATCAACAAAACAGGTGCAACCGTTCAGGGTTACGGCAACATAACTTCTTACTACAGGATTGTACGCCACATCGCCGCCTCTAATGTTAAGCAGCCAGGCAATGTCATCCAAATTACAGGCTATTGCAATGTCAGCATTGTTGTTTTTCAGTAAATTGCGGACTTTTTGGAGTTTTGATTTTGTACTTTCACCTGAGAATTTCTCATTGTGAATGAATACCTTGCTTGGGCAAAGTTTAGGGCGGTTATTCCAAACGGACTCAAATCCGGCATCGTTGTGTAAACTGATACGCTCACTTAAAGACTCCCACTCATTTGCAGAGAAAAGAAATGCGTTTGCGGCAACTTTAGCGTCTTTGACCTGAGCCTCCACCCATTCAGAGTATTTTGGCACACCGGGAAGTCCGCATTTGAAAAGTTCAATGCCAGTGTCCTTTAACTGTATGGACGCCTGTATGTGGTATCTTGAGTCAGTAAATAGTGCGGCTCCGTTAAGAGTAACCACCAAAGTGCCTGCCGAGCCTGTAAAACCGCTTACAAAACCACGTAATTTATAGTAGTCTTCAATGTATTCACTCTGATGTGGGTCTGCCTGTGGTATTATGCACGCGGCATAACCATTTGCCTCTAACCATAACTGAATGTTATAAATCTCTTTCTTCATTTGAGGTGTAAAGTTACTCAATAACTTAATTTTTTGCAAAAAAATTGAATAAAAGTTTGCGTGTTGAAAATGTTTGCTTACCTTTGTGCCCTCAATAGGAGAATATTCCTAAACTGAAAGGAGGTGATTTACAATGATTATAGTACCTGTAAAGGATGGTGACAACATTGAAAAGGCGTTAAAGAAATTCAAACGTAAATTTGAGAAGACTGGCGTAACAAAGGAACTTCGTCGTCGTCAGGCATACGCAAAACCATCAGAGGTTAAACGTGAGCGTATGATTCACGCCATCTATGTACAACAACTTCACCTTAATGAAGACTAATTGAAACCTATTTCAATAACAAAAGACCAACGCTTTGGAAGTGTTGGTCTTTTTTTGTAAATATTTTTCGCCAGTGGCTTTATCACTGTCGCTAATGGCTATTCATAAAATAAATTTACGTAAATATCTGAGGTTCAAAAATTTAACTTTTAGTTACAGAAATTAAACCAACTTGGATTTAGTATAATGATTCAAAAGATATAATTCTGCTTTGATTTTACTAATAATAGGCTATAGTCAAAAAGTTTATAAATTGTAGGATTTGTTACAATTTTTTACTTAAATTTGCAAAATGAAGTTTCACTTAAAGAGGTATATTCTTTTATTTGTGGACTTCAAAAATAATTACGGCGTTTAATGTCGCTTCTAAACTTAGCAACGATAAATGCCCGGTTGATATGTGTTTACATATCGGCGTGGTCATTATGTTACTTTCAAGAATAGCGTATTGATAATGCAGATAAAAAATATCATTTATAAATCACTTCTAAAATTGCAATACCATAGATTTCAATTAATGGTTTTATGGCTACTATTGTTGCCTGTTGCTGTTTTTGCACAGGATGACTGTCCTGAAGACTACCCAAGCATAGGTTTTGAAGAAGAGAATGGTTCTGTTTGTTCAATGCCTGGTGATATTGTATTTACTATCAAGGAATCAGTGTATAATAATCCAAACAATAAATACTGTGATTATTATATATCGTTTGATGATGTCACTGATACTAAGACAATGACATACGGTATTGAAATCAAGTACTATTCAGTCAAATACTCATGGACCGAAATCAAAGCAATGAATGGTGTAATATCGCATACGTATAATGAATCATATTGTCCAAACAAACATCAATGGACTCCTCATTTATACATAGTATCTACATGTAATTCAGATGCAAAAAAGGATATGTCATTTTCTGTATTTTTGAGACAACCGGGTACTGCGGATTTCTCATATTCAGCATCATGCTTTCCTAATCCCATAACGTTTCATAATCATTCCATTGGATTTCAAAACGAGGATTGTCAATACACTGACTTTTATACGTGGGATTTTGGAGATGAATCCGCTCAAAAGAAAATAAATTCAGCAGATGATGTTACGCACGAATATAGTTGTGCCGGTGAATATCTAGTCACTCTATTTGGTTATGCCAATAGTATGCGTCAGGCATGTGGTAGTGATACTGTTAAAAAGATTGTAACTGTATTTCCAAAACCTGTAATTAAGACAAAACAGAATCTCACTATTTGCAAAGGTGATAATGTGCCAGAGGTAAAGACATCTGAATTAGATGTTTGTAAGTATGATTATTATAATAATACTACAAAAAAGTGTGAAGAGACAGATTGGTGCACAAAATTTCCAAATGACCCTGTAGTAACATCAATAACATATACTGTATCTGGTGATGATATAGGGCTGAGTGCATCTCCATATACAAAAGTTGATAAAATCCCGTCATTTAAGGCAGTCAATGAATCTGATGTACCAAAGGTTTGCAAGGTTTGCGTGACCCCTTACAATAAATTAAATTGCCCTGGAGAGCCAATGTGTTATACAATAACGGTACTTCCGGGAGCTAAAATAAACCCTATCAGTAATGTTTCAAAATGTGATGGTTCCACTGTAGATAAGATTGTGTTTTCAAGTCCTGTTTCAGGTGTCTCCTTTAATTGGGAGGTTACTGATGGCGATTGGCAAGCAATAGGAATGTCCAAAGGTTCTGACAATACAGATAATATTCCGCAATTTACGGCAAAAAACAGTACAAATGAGCCTATTACAGTTAAAATAAAGGTTGCAGTAACTACTCAGACCTGTGGAAAAACGGAACAGGAGTTCACTATAACGGTAAATCCTATATTTGAATTTACTACGGAGGGATTCAATCCGTCTCAATGTGCAAAAAACGATGGTAGGATAGAGTTAAATGGTTTGCCGTCAAACTATACACTAAGGGTATCGTATCTAAAGGATGGAGTTCAGGAACAGGCAAGAGATTATACTTCAGATTCAAATGGCAAGGTTTATATTAAGGATAAAACTACTGGAGGTTTGTATGCCGGCAGTTATACTGCTATAACTACAGATAAATATAATTGTCCATATATAGCTTCTGATATAACCCTATCAGATCCCAATCCTCCGTCAAAGCCTGAAATCACATCAAATTCAAAGGTCTGTATAGGAGAGAATTTGGAATTAAGTGTTACCAATGCAGAAGCGGATGTAACCGATTGGGTTTGGAGTGGCCCTAATGGTTGGAGTTCCACAGAGAAGAACCCCCAAAGGTCCAATATGTCATATAATATGGCAGGAACCTATACGTTAGTTGTCAAGAGAAATAGTTGTAGTTCCGAGCCTGCGTCTGTTGCGGTTGAGTATAGAGAGGACCCGTCAGTAACACTTAATGTTATAGGCGAGATATGCAATACAAAACCATTTGTTATTAAAGAGCCGGAGCATGTGGTTTTTGATTGGAAAACAATTCCAGAATCACAGCAAACGGTCAAATGGGAATTATTAAATAGTAGTGGAGATATTATCAATACTTCAACAGATAAATATCCTTCATTTGGAGTACTGACAGAGGGAGATTATAAACTCAGAGTGGAAATCGGAGGTTTCGGGTGTAATGGCACATTGCTTCAGGAAAAAGATTTTCAGGTTATTGACGGCTCTTTGAGTGTCAGTATATCAACAGATAAGACGGATGTATGTTATAGTGCTCCTGATAACAAGATTCAACTGTCATCTACAGTTTCAAGCACAAAAGATGTAACGTATAAATGGGTTGCCACTCCGGAAGATGGCAAATGGAACTATTCAGATGGGTCAGGAACTACCAAAAATCCATCCGTTACATTCAACAATGCATTGGGTGAATATAAATTTAACCTATTGGTTTCCAATGGTTGTGTTTCTGATGTTAAATCAAATGATGTTGAGGTGAATGTACATAGAGTGGCTGATGCTTCCATCTTAAGGGAGATTAAGGCTTGTACAAACAGGTTATATACAATCAGTAGTGAGGATGTTTCTTATGATTGGTATGGGGAAAGTACTAAGGAGGTGGAGTGGACCATAAAAAAGAAATCATCGGGTGATGTGTATCAGACAATGACAGGGGAATATCCTAATTTTACAATTACTGAACCTGGTGATTATACAATCTCTGTCAAGCCAAAAAATGTCTATTGTGGTGAGTCTCAAGAGAGTGTAGGTAATCTGAAAGTGCATGAATCTGATTATGTGATAGATATAATTGCCAGTGCGGAAGTTATTTGCGAGACGGAGACTTTGACTTTCATAAACAAGTCACCTACTGACCAGGGAATAGTTTACAAATGGTCTGTAGAACCCGATACAGGTGTTTCCATAAACGATGATACAGCGGCACAGCCTGTCATAATTTTCAGTGAGTTTGGAACTTATAAGATAACGGCGGCAACTCATAGTGATTGCGGCGATGAAGATAAGACATTTAATCTGACTGTCAGGAAGAATCCTTCTGTTACCATTGATGAAATACCGTCGTATTGTATAAATGAGGGGGCTGTTCTTGAAACGCAGTCATATACACATTATTATTGGTATAATACTGATGATGAAAACAAAACGGTTAAATGGACTATATCGCCAAGTGACGGTGGCTCCATTTCATCTGATACAGAACTGCATCCTAAAGTCACTTTCAGTAAGAGTGGTGAATATACGTTAACGGTTACTACTGACTATAAACCTTGTTCATCAGCAGCAGGGAGTGCGAGTGGGACAGTAAAGGTTTTTGCCGATTATGTACTGAATATTGATACACCAAGTAGTGATGTATGTGAAAATAGTGACATTCAAATAGTTAACAATACAGAAGGTGATAGTGATGTTACATATACATGGACAGAAAAGAGAGTGTCTGACGGCACAGTAGTGGAGACAAGAACGGAACGTGCTCCAAAATTTACATTTAATGAATACGGAGAGTACAGCATATCAATAAGTTCCACAGATGAAGAATGCTTTAGTCACGACCTTGGAACTCCATTTACGGTAAAGGTACATAAGGCTCCATCCGTCACTTTATTGGAATTGCCTGATATATGTACAGGGAATCCTATTGCAGTAGGCGAATACGCTACGTATTTTGAATATTATGATGCGGCAAATCCTACGTGGAGTGTGCTGAATGAGCAAGGTCAGGAAGTGACAGAGGGTGTTATAATATCTGACGTTCACTCAAAAAAGCCTACAATAACATTTTCTACTGAAGGCAAATATGTAATAAAAGTATCATTGGCGGCTACTGAACCTATAGAGTGTGGTAATCCAGTGTCTGTTGAGCAGCCAATAACCGTCATTGACAATGAGGCGTATCTTACAATATCACACGATAAAGATATACTATGTGTTGGAGATAAAGTTACATTCACTAATTCCACACGTGCGGAGTTTAATTTTGGAGAATATGTGTGGACATTGCCTGATGGTGCTGAGTTTGTTGATAATACAGATGAACATTCTGAGGCTCCTGTCGTTAAGTTTAATAAAAACGGCGTTTTTCAGGTGTCTGCTACGGCTAAAAATATTTGTGGACAGAGGGAATATAAGTTAGAGGACATAAAAGTTCATAAGGTATCATCAGTAAACTTAAATAAATTTTCTGTGGCATGTACTAATACCACCCTTAACCTGGCTGATTCCGTGAGATACGATTGGGATGAAATAGCAATAAACAAAACATATACATGGAGCGTATCGCCTGCCACGATAGATACACCGACAGATGGAGCCACACTTAGTGATACAGACGTTGAGGCTCCGTCAATCAGTTTTTCAAAGAGTGGTAAGTATGAATTAAAAATCAGCATATCAGACGGATATGATTTGTGCACCGGGTCAAGGGAGGATAAAACAATTATAACAGTTTATGATGCGGACTTGCAATTGGATATAAAACCTGATACATTGGCAGGATGTGTTCCGTTCAAAGTGTCTTACACTAATAAGACAATCTCTACTCAAGACATTGAATATCTGTGGAGTGTGACACCAGAGACAGGTTGGTCATTTGTAGGAAGTTCCGCTTCATCAGATTCGCCTACCATAGAGTTCTCAACAAGAGGAAAATATAATATACTTGTCAGTGCAAAAAACTTCTGCATAAACAGGCAGATGGATTTTTCTGCAGAATCATACGCTGATGTAACATATTCATTGGCAGATATGGCTGATGTGTGCGGTGAATATACATTTGACGCAACAGCCTCCCTGATTGTTGACGGAGATGAATCATTTATTAAGAGTGTGGAGTGGAGTGTGCATCGTAGTACAGATGACTCTCCTGACAATTATGAATATTTGGTTGGAGATAAAGGTACATTGAGACCTAAAATTCATATTAAAAAGTTTGGGACATATACCATCTCAGCAACCATAGAAGCAATTTGCAACACAGAGACTGTTTCAAGAAGTATAAAGATTGATGAGCCTATAGATTTGCAGATTACGGCTATTGATGCTTTATGCCCGAATATACGTGATGAGTTTAATCAAAATCCTGTTCAGCTGGTTGCCACTCCATCGGGTGATGAACATAAGTGGAGTGTTACAGGTGCCCCTGCAGAGTGGATAGAGGCGGAGACAGGTAAGTTCTATCCTAATGCTCCAGGCATGTATGAGGCTACATATTACGTAAAAGTTGCCACATGTGATGCTTCAGGCTCCATACCTGTTGAGGTCAGAGAATACCCGGAGCTGACTATGGGTGATGATATTAGGGTATGCTATAAGGATATAGAACCTCGTGTGTTGGAGGAGACAGGTGCAGTCCCTACAGGCGGAGTTTGGAAAGGGAATAACGTAACACTGACAAATGATGTATATTACTATAATCCGCCATTGTTAATTGGGTCTGACACCCTTATTTATACCATCACAGATGAGTTTGGTTGTAAAAACCGCGATGGGATTCGTGCATACGTAATGCCACTCCCTAAGACAGGGTTTGAGAACAACATTCCATGTATGCCAGACCCTGTTATCTTTACACCAGAGGCGGATTTGACAGAGAATAAATTTTTCCTTGATTACGGTGATGAGACTACAGGTACAATTCTGCAACATCTGTATGATACGATTGGTGTTTATGATGTAAAACTTATAGTTACAGCCTCAAGTGGTTGTGTTGACTCATTAACCAAAACCATTACTGTGGAGAAAGTGCCTGACCAAAAGATTATGCTTAGTGAGAGGTCAGGGTGTTCCGTATTCTCTCCTGATATCACCCCTATATATACATATATTGATTCAGTAAACACTACGTTCTTATGGACTTTTGGTGATTTTAAGACTGATGACAAAATGATTCCTGACTCGGTTGGATTCTCAGCAGATGTTGAGGATGTTACATATCCTATTACGTTTACTGTGGAGAATTTATGCGGTTCCACCACAGAAGAGAGCTCAGTGCATGTATATGCACTGCCTAAATCAATATTTGAAGCGGGCAGACACGGAGGGTGTTCTCCTGTGCCTATAGATATGATAAACAACTCAACAGGCAGTACCGTAGGTATGAAATATAAATGGGACTTTGGTGACGGTACAGGTTCTGAAGAAAGATTCCCTACACATAAGTTTACATCTCCGCTTGACTCCGTTTCAGTATATAATATCAAACTTACAACAGAGAACTTATGTGGTGTTGATTCTGCTTTTAGAGATGTAACTATTACGTCATCGGTTATTAAACCGCAGGTGTATAGCGTAACCCCTACCGCATGTGTTGGATTGCCTGTATGCTTTATGGATAAGACTATAGTTTTAAATCCTGACTCCACTGTTATACAATATATGTGGGATTTTGGTAATGGAGACAGGTCTAATACCAACTGCACAGTGTTTAATGATGTGGGACCATATACAGTAAAGCTTACTATAGGAACGGAGTGTGGCTCTGTTGAGACAGACTCACTGACAATAAAATTGTATAGTGCAACAGATATAGCTGTCAAGGCTCAGACTATAAATTGTGCTAAAGATACGGTGTCTCCACTTTTGATTGCTAATAGGGACTCTATTAAAGCATTGTCTTGGAGTTTTGGCGATGGCTCATATTCTTCTGCGGATAATCCTAAACATGTGTATCGTAATGCAGGTGATTATATGATAAAGGTAACTGCAATGGCGGCTAATTTCGGTTCCTGCTTGTCAAAGGATTCTGTAATGGTAAATATTAAACCATTGCCAAATCCAACTATTGAGCCAATTATGTATGATAGTTGCGGACCTATACTGTATGCTCCCAATTATTCAGAAGATTTCTATATAAAGGTGGATTATAAGGGTGATGGACATGCTATCTCAGTATCGGAGTTCCTGTATGAGAATCATACACTTGAGCCTGTAATCTATTATCCGCATTTCTATTTTGAAGACCAATTTGGATGTAAATCTGAGCAGGAGGGCAGAATCAGAATATATCCACAGCCTAAGGCGATGTTCTCTATCAGTGAGGTTGAGAACGAGCGTCCGGAGAAGGTTCATCTAAAAAACGAATCGTTTGGTAGCGATAACTGTGTTTGGGTATTGCCATACTCAGGTGAGATTCCATCTTGTAATGATACTGTAGAATCGTTTATGTACAACGATGAAAAGGATATGACAATCAAGGTGTCTAATATTTACGGATGTACTGATACTTATACATTACAATATCAACCGGTAATGAAGGGTCTCTTCTTCCCTAATACATTTGCTCCTAATGGTATAACTGAAGCAGTAAGGACATTTAATGGCGTTGGTATAGGACTTCAGGAATATGAACTTGAAATATTTGATCTGTACGGCAATTTGATATTCCGTACAACATCACTCGATGCTGATGGAAAACCTGATCATGGTTGGGACGGATGTGATAAGAGTGGTAATATGATGCCTCAGGATGTCTATACATGGAAGGCTAAGGCTATATTTATTGATGGGTCTGCGTATCCGTATGGAAATAGTAGGGGACCAAGTGAGGTGACGCTTCATCGTGGTAGTGTTTTACTTTTGCATAAATAGCGAACTATGATGAGAAAAGTAAAATACATAATATCAATTTCAGTGTCAATATTTGCTATTACTGCATATTGTCAGGATGCACGCATTGCTCATCCATTTCTTTGGGAGAGTTATTACAATCCGGCACGATATGGTTCAGAAGGACTGCTGAAATTTGATGTCGGGGCACAGACAAACTACACAAACAGGAATAGTCTTTTTGTTGATGGTCATTTTACAACAGAAATAGGAATCGGCTCTCAAAATGTAGGCTGGGGCATTGGTCTTAATGTTAATAATGAATACCAAGGAAACGGACTTTTGAATGTCTCTTCTATAAATCCTGCTTTTTCTGTCGGACTTCCTATTTGGGATAATTACGGAGTTTGGTCAACGTTGCGTGTAGGTGTAGGAGGTGAATTTGTATCTAGTCATATTAATAAAAATTTAATTGTTTTTGCTGACCAGTTGGACCCATTTTACGGGAAAGTGATTCCAGAGTCGGAGGAATTAAAGTATATGTCAAATGAGACAGTTTGGTCTATTGATATGTCCGCTGGTATATTTGGACAGACAACGATAAAGAACCGTGGAATATCAATGCCTATTGTAATAAACTATGGGCTTGGGGTGTCTCATCTTATAGGGAAAAATGACATTTCATTTTATAGTGATCAAAAGAGTTCATTGTATATGCCTGGACTCTATTACAGGCGTTTTAGTGCACAAGTGCAATATGCTCATCCGTATGAGACACGTAAAGGGAAGGGTATGTATTTTAAGGGTTATGGCATATATGAATATCAAGGTGGGATGAATGACATTCAGTTTGGGTTTGTTTATAATGTCACACGTTTTATGATAGGTATCAGTTGTAAAATTGAGAAATATCAAGCCTTTACTTTTACAAATATTCTGTTACACGCTGTATATAGTCAGCCACTTGGTGATTATGCTTTGATGCGCATAGCATATTCTTTTGAAACTCCTATTAATCAGGGCTCTGTTACAGAAACTACCATACATTCATTGTCTCTACACTTTGTTGTTGACTATATGGGTGCATCTCATAGACATAATAAGTGTAAAGTGCGTACTCGTCCATCCGATGCCGCTTGGTATGAGATGAACAATACATTCCCTTCTCATAATTGATGATAAACTATGAGTTCAACTCATTATAGTAGTTGATTCCATAACGTATGTTACAGCCATCAGTCATTTGTTATACTGCTTTGAGTTGTTCAGTAAATAATCATTTAAATCATCATCCCCACAATCAAAGTTTTTGAATGTGTAACTGTCAGAAAGTCTAATTATATGGGCATTTATGCTCATTGCTAAAATCTGTTGACAAACATTTTTTCGATTCTTTTGGAACCTTCAAGAATGCGTAATCTCTCTGCTTCAGATACTTTTTCTACATTGTTCACTGATGTTATGAAATCTATTGCATCTTGTCCTGACAATATAGGTGTTGGTGCTATTGGTCTTGCTATAACTAATCATCCATAATTTTTAATTCAACGATGCAAAGTTACAATAAAAAATTGAATCCATAAAATAAATTTTAATGTAAATATCTGATGTTCAAAAATTTAACTTTTAGTTACAGAAATTGTACCACTCCTTGTAGTTCCCAAATTGAAGTATGAACCCACAAAAATACAATCCCAAATGGTTGGAATTAATTAAAAAGTTATTAAATTTGCGGTTAAATACATACGGCGTTTACAAACGCTCTGTCAATGACGTACTGAAATCTTGCAAACTTTCAAATTGTTATCTTGACAAAGCAACGGTAGATGACTGTTGATATGGTTGTGCATACACTCATAAGGGGGTGTAGTATGTTCATATTGGCGTGGATTCTGGCGTTGTCTGTTCGATAGCATGGGCATGCAAGAGCCTCGGTACGTGGGACTGACAACAAGTCAGATTCCACGTTTGTTTTTTATGCCCGTAGTGTATCAATAAAGAACCTGTTTGTAAGCCTTATTGATTGCCTATGAATGAATTTGACTATATCTCAGAGTACGCCTCTGACCCAGAGAGAGCAACTGCAAAACTCTATGACCTATACCGCTATAGTTTTGTAAACTATATACAGCACCAATTCAGCACTCTTACAGCAGAAGATGTGGATGATATCTACAATGATTCCATACTTGTGGTATGGGAGAATGTAGGGAGAGGAAAACTTACACATGAAAACATAAAATCTACAATGCTTACATACTTGATAGGTGTAGGCAAACGCAAGGCTGTACACATACTTAGTGAGCGTAAGGACTTACAGTTTGTTGCCGTAAAAGACAGTGAAGAAAAAACAGGCATTGATTTAGTTGATTTCGGAGAAAATCCTATACGCATGGCAGTTAGAGAGATTCTTGAAAAACTTGATACCCGATGCCGTAACCTGCTTGACCTTTTCTATGCTTACGGCTATGAGATGGCAACCATTGCCGCTAAACTTGGAATGCCTAACGCAGACACCGCTAAGGCACAGAAGTACAAGTGTATGAAACGCTTTGAGGAGTTGTATAACAGCACATCAATGTAAAAAATTTAATCACTCATTTACTTTTTAATAAAAACAAAGCATTAACAGGCAGAATGATAAACTTAGAAGAGGAAATAATGTGGGAACTAAAGGCACAGGCAATGCTTAGGCGACTGAAAAGCAGGGTGCGGAAACGCAAGCATATTCGTGCATTTTGGATAAGTGCCTCATCGCTTGCAGCGTGCATAGCTTTTGTATGCGTTTTCAGTTGGTGTGGCGAAAAAAACAGAATGTACAATATAAGCAATGTTGCCATAGATAATTTTGAAGTTGAGACAGTTCGTGGCGATGTTGATTTGACTAGGATAAACCAATATCGTGCAATGCTTAAACAAGAGGAGGGCGAATCATTAGAACAGGTTAACGACTCACTTGCAAATTTCATAAATGAATTAAGCCAGCGTACCTATTCAGATGATTTAGTGGGATATTACTTTAAAGAGGTTGACGGAGAACACATTGAAGATGCGGAGTACCTGCAAGCGTTATGTGCAATGAAGCGTGGTGACATTGTGGAAGCAGGCAAACGCTTACGCAAAATAAAAGATGGCGGTGGCATATTTGCCTCAAATGCGGAGGAACTGCTAAGAGAGAGCAACGGATTTAGTTTATCAAATATTATAAAATTAGTAACGGAGTAATTTATAAAGTTATGAAAAAGATTGTTTTTTTGAGTTTGGCGTTGCTGGTGTGCACGTTATGCTCTGCCAAGAAACCAGTTAAAAAACGGGTACAAAAGAAAACCGCACAGGAAAGATATATGGATAGTTTGAAATTTGCAATGGAAATTAAGTTGATTCAGGCGGAAATGGAATTGGAGGACATGAAACATAGGGCAAAAATGGAGGAACAAGAATTAGAACTTCCATGTATGACAGAATCAAATGACACGCCTGAATATTATGGTGGGTTTGGAGTAGGAGAAGGAAAAACAGAGCAAGAAGCAATGCAAGAAGCATTAAGAGAAGCGGTTTCTTATATAGAACAACGAGGTATATCTTCAATTCAAGTGATTGATAGCGTAAAAACGATAGTGTGGGCTTATAGAGATAGCATAGATTTGTCAAATGTACGGGTCGATTGTCGAAAATTATATCTTGAATCAAATGGAGAATTTAAATGTTATATTGCAGTTCATATCCCTAAATTGAGCAATAGTAATTTGAGTAATGAAAAAATAGAGATTTCAGAGGAATACCTTGATAGTGTGAAGATGGAATTAAAAGCAATATTAGAGGAATATAATAAAGGAGTAAGCCGAAACGCCAAAAGTGAGTAGGCAAAATTAACAAATTTAAATTTTATACAATTATGAAAAAAGTTTTGATTTTCGCGTTAGCGATGTTATTATGCACATCTTGTGCAGCAAAAAAGAAAGTTGTTCAACCTGAAAAGTCGGCGGCTCAAATTGAATACGAAAGACTGCTGGAAGAGAAACAGTTACGAGATCTGAAAGATCAAATGCGTCGTGATAGTATTCAAAAAGCACGAGATGAGGAATTAGATGCGTTGAACTATCAACATCAAAAGGATAAACTTGAATCTAAATATGGAATGGAGGCCACATTGGGGGAAGGGGTCAAGTTGCGTATTACACCTTGTATGGATGAGTTTATTCAATTAAACAAGGAACCTGACCAAATGGCAGCACAAGGAATTTCAACAGCAAATGAACGTCAAGAATATGCTGTATTAAGGTCAAATGAGGTTGCTCTTAATGATATTAAGACTCGTTTCTTAGGTGTAATCAAAAATGGTACAGAGTATTACTCTAAACAATCAGAAACTTATGGTGGAAATCATCCATCTGAGGCACAACTTGAAAATCTGGCAATAGCAGCAGGAGAAAAAGCTATTAACAAATTATTTATAGTAGGGTGTCGTCAGTTTGCACAAGATAAGTACGCTAAATGGATTTGTTACGAGGCTCTGTATGTGCCAATATCTAAGGTGCTTGATGCCATAATGGAAGAAGTTAAAAATTTGGATATAGATAAAGAGATGTACCGCAAACGCCTTGAGGCAGAGTTGGCAAATAATGCCGCTAAGGAAAATGCCGCTTTGGAGCTTCAAAAACAACAAGCGGAGTAATAATGTATGGTTGTCTGGTGGATTTTATCTACCAGGCAATTAATAATATTTATATATGAGGAAGTTAGTACTATTCATTGCTATTTTGATATTGCCTGCAACGTGTATTGTTGCAGACAGTTCATATTATCCCAAGTGGATGTCTCATCTACCAGAATCCAGCCCAGATAAGAACTATTACTACAGGGTGACTATGGGAGAGGGTAAGACATACGATAAAGCCTATGCGAAGGCATTTGCAAAGGCAATTCTCGAATCCAAGTGGAAACTTGGTGTGGAAGTAAAATCAACAGATGATGTATCAACATTGGAAAATGAAATAACAAAGAATATTTCCGTTAATGAACAGTATATGAACATACCAATTAATAAGGTGTGCGATTATTGGGAGGAATTATACGTCCCAAGCAAAATTGTAAGAATATATGTACTTTGGCAAGTTGCTGTTGTATGCAATATTGATCCAAAGTTTGACGATTTTTTAGATTGTAAATAACAAGGTAAACGAATACATATATGAAAAAAATTATTTTTTTATGTTTGATGCTGACGATTTGTTGTACTGTTAGTGCACAAATGAAACAAAGGAAAAGACCAATTCCTGATTGGTACATTGATGTGCCTAAGTCTACATATGCGGATATGCATTTTGAACGAGCCAGAGCGTTCGGAATCACAAAAGAAGATGCGTTAAAAAAGGCTTATACACAGGCTTTTGACAAGGAATGTAGTAGATTGGGTAAGGAACTGGATATGAATGATATTACTAAGGCAGTAGAAGCAGGTACGTCTGTTCAAGCGATTAGTATGAAGTATGCTTTGCCAATCAAATTTTTTGACCCACCATATTTTAAGGAGGAGGTAACAGGTGGATGGGAGTGTACAGTACTTTACCAAGTGGCACGTGATTGTAATGTTAATATTTCTCATTTTGATAATTATAATCCTAATCAATTTAGTAAATGGAAAGCGATACAAGATTCCATCAAAAAAGTGCAAGATGATAAGGTGAAAGAATCAAACGCAAGAGCCATTGCCGCATCAACATTTATACCAGGTGTAGGGCAGATGCTGAAAGGACAGTATGGTGCTGGTTGCGGCTTTTTATTAGGAGAGTTAGCACTATTTGGAGGCGGAACAGCTTGCTACTTTATTGCAGACAAGCAAAATAATACTATACAACAAATAGGTGTATCGTATGAAGATTTTAAAAATGCAAGGGAAACTAAAAGGTTTTGTGATGTTGCAATGTGGTGTTGCTTTGGTGCTGGTGCGGCATTACATATTGCTAATATGTGCCACGCTTATTTGTGTGAAGATAAAAAAATAGCAAAGGTGGTTCAGGCTTTTGAGCCAGCGATTATTCCAATAAATAGGTATTCAAAACCATCTTATGCTGTTGGCTTAAGTTTTCATTATAATTTTTAATATGCATTTGATATGAAAAAATATATATCCTTATTTGCTAGTATTGTTATATCTGTGTGTGTCTTGTTTTTAACAGGCTGTCAAAAAGAGAATGACATTGTACGCTATTTTGGGCGGGTTGTCTATAAAGGCACAACAAATCCAGTGGCAGGCTTAGATGTAAAGGTGACTGATGGTAGTAACATAAGTGTAAGCACAAAGACCGATTTGGACGGATGTTTTTCTTTCCGTGTGAATGTTATGAACATTGATGGTGCATATTATGTGCTTGTTGGAAACAATGATGTTGGACAAAAAAAAGTGCAACTGCCAGGATATGGACGTTTTGAATTTGATATGGGAATTATTGAATTGCAAGGTCCATCAATTCCTGTTGTACAGATGGATACTATACTTTCAGTTGGCGTAACGTCAGCAACATTTCAAGGAATAGTGGAGTCTGATGGCTTGAGAGAAGTAACAGAACGTGGATTCTGTTATGCCAAAACTGATTATCCGACTATTGATAACCAATATATAAAAAGTGGTAAGGGATTAGGCACCTTTATAGCTTCAACATCTGATTTGGAGATTAACACTACGTATTATGTATGTGCATACGCTACTAATGAAATGGGTACAGCGTATGGCAAGTCAATAAAGTTTACTACATCGGACGGAAGCCCTATAGTGGAGACTACAGACCCAGGTGAAAATATTACAGAAACATCTATTGGAGCAGGAGGTAATGTGGTTGATGATTTTGGATATCCTGTAACAGCAAGGGGCGTGGTTTATAGCACATTACCTTATCCTGCTTTAGAGAATGCTTCTGTAGTTGAAAGTGGAAGCGGGAAAGGGTATTTTTCCGCTAATATAACGGATGTTACACCTGCTTCTAACACATATTATATACGTGCATACGCAACTAATAGTAGGGGAACATCATACGGTGAACAAGTAGTTGTTACACCAGAACGCTCTCAATACCTTTCTTTGCCAGTGGTAGAATATGGAGGATATAAATATCATATATATAAAGATATGGGTTCTATGGATTGGAACTCGGCAATGCAATTATGCGAGAATTTAACATTTGCAGGTTTTGATGATTGGTTCTTACCAGATGAATATGAACTACGTGCAATAGGTGAGGCGAAAATCACGGGATGGGTTTCCTCCACTGGGTGTGAATGTTGGTCTTCATCAATATATAGCGAAGATTATGCTAGGTATTGTTATATTGTACAATCTCTTTATAAAAATACATATACGGGTCCTAAATCAGTATCAAGAAGAGTTCGTCCAGTCCGTAAAGATAAGATACAGTAAGTTGTGCGACAAAATAATTATTTTAACAGCGTTTTAACAAAAAATAGCGATTATGAGAAATTTATTTATTGTGCCGGTAATGGTATTGCTTTTGTTTACATCTTGTGAAAAAGAACGGTTGCTTATTGTAAATGAGGATGGTAGCCACTATTATGAGGGAGAAATTGAGATTGTACCAGATTCTAAGATTATGGTTCAAGCCTCTAATTTTGGAGGTATGCTCACATATTCTTCAGCAGTCTCATACTGCAATAGTTTGAATATTGAGGGTATGTCTGGCTGGCGTTTGCCTACAAGAACTGAAATGTCACTTATATACAATAAAACCAAGTTGTTAAATTCAGATATTTGGTGGACTTCTACACTAGATAGAGACCGTTATCGATTTATATTTAATGCTGAAACTGGCAGTTTTGATTCTGATTTTGAAGCTGAAAGTCATTTGGTAATTGCGGTTAGGAACAGGTAGTTTGGATTTTATTTTTGTTAGGTTATGAAACGATTAATTTTTATTGTTTGTATTATATTAATTGCTGTGCAATCAGTCAGTGCTACGGACCTGAAAGATAAGTATGTCGCTTGGAGAATAGCAGGTGCTGGCTATCCTTGGAATTTAACATCTGGTGTTAATTTCAGGTATGGATTTTGTGATTTTTTAGGTGTTGGAGCATATTTAGATTTGGGTGCTGATTTTACTCATGTAAGCGTTGATTATACACGCCTCAAAAGTGATGGAAGAATAGACAATGAAGGTACTAATGAGATGACGAGTTGTTATTTTCATTATTCTGGAGGTGTGAAATTTTATCCATATAGAGGATTGTTTATAGATTGTGGGTTTACATCAAAATCTCCAGCTTATCAAAGAGTGTCGGCTACGTATTACTATGGTAAGTTGGTAGAGTGTGAAAAAACTATTAATGGTGCCATAGGGCAAAGCAATGCGGTAATGTTTGGCGTTGGCTATGATTTAGTTGCAACTGAATATGGTGACGTTGGCTTTTATATGGGAGTTAGTGTAGGTGCTATGTATGATATTAATAGTAAAAAATTTTCTCCAACAGCATCATTAAGAATAGGTGTTGCTTGGCCGTATGATTAACATTAAATTCTAAATATTATGAAAAAATCAGTTTTTATTATTTTAAGTAGTGTGTTTCCAATGTTAATGATGGCACAAAACACCACTACAGTTACAGATTGTCAGGGTCATGAGTATCCTGTAGTTAAATTGGGTAGCCAATATTGGATGGCAGAGAACTTGCAATGCACTAAGTATGACACTCAAAGTGAGCGTGCCGGGGCTGAGATATACACATCAAGCCGTGGTACATACGCACCGTATTATACAGACGGCAAGTATGCAAACACAGAGTTTAGCGGATATTTAACTAATGGGCTGCGTGAGCATTTAGGTTTGCTGTACAACTGGGCTGCCGCTATGGGATACACAGAAACACAGGATGAGAACCAGACAGGCAGTTACAACGGCAGACGGCAGGGCATTTGCCCCAACGGCTGGCATTTGCCAAGCAGGTCTGATTGGAATACACTTGCAATTGAGTTAGGTGGGACGCCTAGTCCAAATTCCGACGGATCCATGGATTACTCCACAGTAGGAGAAAAACTAATGTCAAGAAGCGGCTGGCACAAAGGTGGTAACGGCACCGATGATTACGGTTTCTCTGGCTTGCCGGCAGGTTACGCTTATGGAAGTGAGGTAGATGATGTAGGTAAATGTGGCTACTTTTGGTCGTCGACCGCTAGGAGCAGTTACCGCTACTGCTACTATAATCCGACTTCCTTGTACGAGAAATTCAGCGACCAGTACAACGCAAACTATGCTCGAAGTGTCCGTTGTGTCAAGGATTGAAATACGCACCTAAAGGTGCTATGGGACAAGGGTCAGGGGTCAAGGGATAGGGATTGTTCCTATCGCTTCGCTCAAAATGACGTGAGTGTTAGGTGTTCTTTGAAATTTTGGAATTATCGGGTGGAAAGAAGGCAGTCTTTAAAAAATATCTGAATGTGTTCCCGTTTGGAGCATCAATAGGGTTAATTCTAAGTCATTTTGTTGCCAAACCAACAACCAATCTGGAGCCAAATGGCATTCCCATGTGCCTTCTTGTTTGCTGACTAATTTATGAGGATGGTACACAAGTGGTAGAGAACCATTCTTTTCTAGAATGGTAATAGCCTTGCTAAGTTTATCCATAGGATAACCACGTTTTTTGCAAAGGGCTACATTCTTTTCAAATCTATTGGTGGTGCGAACCGTGTACATTATATACCAAGTTTAGCAAATAATTCTGCAGAAGAAGAATATTCGTTGATTCTTCCTGCCTTAACATCTTCCCATGCCAAATCTAAACCTGTTTTGCGTTTTTTTCTTGGCAGGTTAACAGGCTCGTAAGATACTTTCAAGGCTTGTGCCAAGTCTGAAAATAAACGGAATTGTTCAGCAGATTTTGGTTGAATTAACATTGCTTCCATACTGTTGCTTTTTAGTATTGTTACTGGGTTCAAAGGTAAGAAAATTTGTTCAAAACTACAAATTAAATGTAAAATATAGGTTGTACTCTTTGAAATTTTGGAGTTATCGGGGTGATTATGTGATGAGAAATATTGCATATCTCATAGGATTTTTGTATCTTTGCAGAAAGTATTAGGAGGAATATGTTATGAGTGATGAACAGTTAGCAATACAGTTATCCCTGCTGAACAGACCAGATAGGGATAATAGTCCAAAAGGTGCTTTGCACAGATTAGTAAGTTGTGGTGTGCTGAACGCAGATGGCTCTGTTGCTGATGCTTATAAGGGTGTTTTTGTTGTAAGACAATGAACCAATTGTATCATACACATGGTGCTTTATGCATAGGTTATCACGGTTGTGATAGGTCTGTTGCGGAGACGTTGTTGCTTAATCCTAACCAAATTCATATAAGTCAAAATAATTATGATTGGCTAGGAAGTGGATTTTATGTGTGGGACGATAATTATCTACGTGCACTGCAATGGGCAACAGATAATAAAAAGATTAATCCAGATGTAGTGGGTGTTGTTTATGAGTTAGGAAATTGTTTGGATTTAATGAACGCAAATAGTATCAGTGCCTTAAAAAGCACATACGAGAAATTTTTGGAAGATATTAAATTCAGTGGAGTTGATGTTCCTCACAATGAGGATTTGAAGTATGATGAATATAAAAACAAGATTTTACGCTATTTGGATTGTTCTGTCATTAATTATTTAAATGACGAAACCGATACCAAATACAAGGAAGAAGTAAAGTTGAATGGGTATAGCAAGTTTAAACCAAGAGAGGCAATAAAATTCCCAGCATAAATAAGAATTATTATTCAAACATATTTCCCGGTAATTCCAAAATTTCTAAAAGGAGTTACCGGTTTTTGTTTACTTTTTTATGATTTTGGGGCATTAACAGGAAATAAATAAGCCTACCTGAATTTTATGAGAAGGATATTTTCTATATTGATTGGCGTATGGTTTGTTTGTTGTACCGTGTGTGCTGCAAGCAGGGCTTTGGTCATTGGAATAGGTGAGTATCCTGTGGAGAGTGGGTGGGGTAGGATATCTGGCGATAAAGATGTGCCATACGTGGTTAAGACATTGGAGGCTAACGGATATACAAAATCTGATATTGTAACCTTGATAAACGGCGCCGCAACCCGAGAGAATATAGTGAGGGCGTTTAATAACTTGATTTTCACCTGCCGTAAGGGTGATAATGTTTATATACACTACTCAGGGCACGGGCAACTTGTCACAGACCTTAATGGTGATGAACAGAGTGGCTATGATGAGGCGTGGGTGCCGTATGATGCCGCTATGGCGTATGTGCCGGGAGTTTATGAGGGTGAGAGACATCTGTTAGATGATGAGATTAACATAATGTTGCATAAACTTACAAAGAGGATTGGTGACACAGGACGGCTCACGGTGGTCTCTGACGCTTGTCATAGCGGTGGCATAACTTGTGATGTAAGTGATTATGCTGAATCCAACATCGGGGATACTGTGGTCTATAGGGGAACTAACTCTGTTTTCTCTATGCCACAGAACGGTTCCGAGCATTTTATCAAGATGCAGAAGCCTGTATCGGAGTCTTGGTTGGCAATATCTGCGTGTCAATATTACCAAAACAATAAAGAGTGCGTTAAAATACGCTGTGGCTCACTTACTTACGCTTTGTATATGCTGAGAGACAAACTCGGTGCCATTAGTGTTGAGACTCTAATGCCACTACTGAGGGAGAACATATCTGTAGTTGCTAATACCAAACGACAAGACCCGTGTGCCGACGCTCCAAAGTATTTAATGAATAAACCAATATTTTAAGTGATATGAGAAAACTGACATTTGCAGTATGCGTTGTGATGGTGGCTATGATGCCAATGGTGGCACAAACTTCTTTTGATGATTATAAAAAGTCTATGGAATCAGAGTTTGGAAAATTCAAAGATGATACTCAGAAAAAGTTTGAAAGTTTCAGGCAAAAGAAGAATGCTGAATTTGCTGAGTTTTTAAGACAAAAATGGGAGAGGTTTGACGCCAAGCCTGTGGTTAAGCCTATAGAAGAGAAACCTGTGCCTCCGGTTATATTTGAAGAGGAAAAGGAGACAGTGCCACAACCACAGCCTGTTCCGCAACCGAAACCAACGCCTGTGCCTATTCCAATTGATGAGGACATAGTTGTAGTGCCACAACCTAAACCACAGCCTGAACCTATTGAGCCTGTGGTCATAGAGGAATCTAAACCTGTAAAGACAGAGGTTATAGAGTTCTATGGAACAAGGGTCTCTATGGATTTCCCAAAAGATGACAATTTTCATTTGAAGGGTTTTAAGGATAATGACTATGCTGACGGGTGGGCATATCTTATGGATGATAAATATGATGTATGCCTGAAGTCTGCTTTGGATGCTCGTACTAAATTGCAGTTATGTGATTTTGCATATTTGAATATGCTGAAAGCCTTTACACAAAAGCACTATGGAGCCTGTAATGAAGCCACATTTATGATGGGTTTCCTGCTTGTCCAATCAGGGTATAAGATAAGGCTTGGACACTCTGCAACAAAACTTTATGTGCTTTATGCCAGTGATTACAGTTTATTCAACACTCAATTCTACACGTTAGGTGGCATAAAGTTTTATCCTATTGATTGCAATGAAAAATCGCTGAATATTAGCTCTGCATCGTTTGAAGGGGAGAAGTTGGTGTCATTGCAAATATCAAAGGAACAGAAATTTGCAATGAGTCAAACACCTATGAGAAATCTTAAGTCATCATACGGTGTACAGGCTTCTGTTTGTGTAAATAAAAACATAATTGATTTCTACAACAATTACCCTCAAAGTTATATCAATAATGACCTTAGCACCACTTGGGTTGCATACGCCAACACACCAATGGAATCTTTTGTCAAGGACAATCTCTATCCTAAACTCAGAAGTGCCATAGAGGGTAAACCCAAAAGAGATGCCGTAAATAAATTGCTTAATTTTGTTCAGACCGCTTTTGTTTATGGATATGATGATAAGATTTGGGGTAGAGACAGAGCGTTTTTTGCTACTGAAACTTTATATTACCCGTATTGTGATTGTGAGGACAGGGCTATACTTTTCTCACGTTTAGTTAGGGATTTAATGGGCTTGGATGTGGTTCTGCTATATTATCCGGGACATCTTGCAACCGCTGTCAATATTGCTGAAGATCAACCCGGAGATTATTTAATTATAAAGGGTAAACGTTATACTGTATGTGATCCTACATACATAAATGCTCCGGTGGGTCGTACTATGCCAGGTATGGATAATAAAGCCGCCAAAGTCATAATGTTAAAATAAATTTTGAAATGTGTCTATAAAATCATACATTTGCAAACTATTACAAAAGTATGAAAAGAGACACTAATAAAGAGTTTGACGAAGCCATTGCTGAGTGCAAGGAGATTTTCTCAAAAAAACTGCTTGATTACGGCGGTGCATGGCGTATAATGCGTGCAGAATCTGTTACAGACCAGATTTTCATAAAGGCAAAACGCATACGTTCACTTGAAATCAAAAAGGAGAATCTTGTGGGTGAGGGTATAAAGCCTGAATTCATAGGAATTGTAAACTACGCTGTAATTGGTCTTATCCAGCTTAAATACGGTGCTGCTGATGTCATTGATATGGAGGCGGAATCCATAATAAAGTTGTATGATGAGTATGTGGCTGAGGCTAAAAAACTTATGTTTGCCAAAAATCATGACTACGATGAGGCTTGGCGAAGCATGCGCATAAGTTCCTACACTGACCTTATTCTAATGAAAATTAACAGAACTAAGGAGATAGAGGACCATAAAGGTAAGACTCTTATCTCAGAGGGCATAGATGCAAACTATTTTGATATGCTAAATTATGCTGTTTTTGCACTTATTAAACTTGCAGAGGGAGAACAAGTATGAAAGGCGATACTATTAAACGGATAATAGCTATTGTTTGCAGGCTGATTATAGGGTGTGTGTTCCTTTTTTCAGGTTTTGTAAAGTCAGTTGACCCTGTTGGCACATATTATAAGATATGTGATTATCTGACGGCAATAGGATGGACAAATCTGTACGATTTGGCTATGCCTGTGGCGTTTCTGCTTATAATGGCGGAATTAACCATAGGATTCAATATGGTGGTATCGTTGCAACTGAAGTTGACTTCAATAGGAACAGCAGTCTTTATGGCGATTATGACGGGTCTTACATTGTATCTTGCAATTGAAAATCCTATTTCTGACTGCGGTTGTTTTGGAGACGCGGTGGTGCTGACCAATTGGGAGACTTTTTTCAAGAACGTAGGTCTTGACGTTGCACTTGTTGTGTTGCTGTTAACGCTCAAGTATGATAAGCCGTATTTGTCAAATGAAGTGCAGTGGGTTGCAATGCTCATACCTGTTTTAGTAAGTTTTGCAATTGAAATGTATTGCTATAGGCATTTGCCCATAATAGATTTCCGCCCGTATAAAGTTGGAAATAACATACAGGAACTTATGGCTATTCCTGACGATGCCCCTGTTGACAAGTACAAGACCACTTTCATCTATTCAAAGGACGGAGTGGAAAGGGAGTTCACTCTTGACAATTACCCTGCCGATGACCCTTCTTGGGTGTTTGTAAGGCAGAATGTTGAATTGGTTGAAAAAGGATATGTTCCTCCAATACATGATTTTTCAATAGTGGTGGATGGAGATAATGACATAACTGATTTGGTGCTTGAAAGAGACGGCTATACGCTGCTTATCATAAGTCCAAAATTAGAGAATGCTGATAAAAACTACATCTCTGACATTAATGATATGACAGATTGGGCTAATGAAAAGGATATTCCTGTATATTGGCTTACTTCAACATTCCATTCAGAAATAGAGGAGTTTGTAGAGAAATATAATATCAGATGCACTATGGCTCAAACAGATGAAATAACACTGAAAACCATAGTAAGGTCAAATCCCGGATTGGTTCTTTTGAAAAAAGGAACGGTTGTAAAGAAATGGCATTGCATTGATTTTCCGTCAAGTTATGAATTGGAACGTATAATTAATAAAAAATCAAAACATTCAAAATGAGAAAGAACATTGTAGCAGGCAACTGGAAAATGAACAAGACCCTGCAAGAAGGTGTAGCGTTGGCTACTGAGTTAAAAGAGATTCTAAAAGGTCAGAAACCAAATTGTGAGGTTATTATCGGCACTCCGTTCATACATCTTGCAACAGTTTCTGAGGTTATTAAGGGTAGTGTAATCAAACTTTCTGCAGAGAACTGTGCAGATAAGGAGTCAGGTGCCTACACAGGTGAAGTTTCAGCGGCAATGGTTAAATCAACAGGTGCTGAATATTGTATTCTTGGACACTCTGAGCGTAGAGGTTACTACGGAGAGACACCTGAAATTCTAAAGACAAAGGTTGATTTGGCTCTTGCAAACGGATTAAAGGTTATTTTCTGTATAGGAGAAAGCCTTGAGGAGCGTGAGGCTGGCAAACAGAATGAAGTTGTAAAGGCAGAATTGGAAGGCAGTGTATTCCATTTGTCAGAGGCTGAGTTTGCAAACATAATTATTGCATACGAGCCAATTTGGGCAATAGGAACAGGCAAGACCGCTACATCTGACCAAGCAGAAGAGATTCATGCTTACATTCGTAGCCTTATTGCTGACAAATACGGCAAGAATGTTGCTGAGGATACATCAATTCTTTACGGTGGCAGCTGCAAGGCATCAAATGCACCTGAATTGTTTGCAAAACCTGACATTGACGGTGGCTTGATAGGTGGTGCATCTCTAAAGGCTCCTGATTTCAAAGGTATTATTGACGCATTTTAACTTTATCCCTAAAAATGCAAACGCTAATATTTGCAACAGGGAATAAGCATAAGGCAGAAGAGGTGCAGAACTTTCTTGGTGAAGGTTTTGCACTTTGCTGTCTTAAAGATGTAGGCATTACAGAAGACATACCTGAAAATGCTGACACTTTGCAAGGTAATGCCTTGCAAAAGGCTATGTATGTATATCGGAGAACAGGACAGGCTTGTTTTGCTGACGATACAGGACTTGAAGTGGACGCCCTTGACGGTGCTCCTGGTGTACATACTGCAAGATATGCAGGAGAAAACAAGTCATCAGATGACAATGTTAACCTGTTACTGAAGAATTTGAGTGGAGTGACAAACCGTACAGCAAGATTCAGAACGGTTATTGCCTATATTGACGGTTTGGGTAAGCCTCATTATTTTGAGGGTGTGATTGAAGGAACTATAGTTGAGAAAAGACACGGAGTTGGAGGTTTTGGCTATGACCCTGTATTTATGCCAAAGGGATATGACAAGACCTTTGCTGAAATTCCTTTAGAGGAAAAAAATAAAATTAGCCATAGAGGACTTGCTATGGGCAAGTTTATGAAATATCTGAATAAATTTGATAAATAATATGAGACTAAGGTGTATTTTGTTTTCAATGTTACTGTGTGTTACATTTACAGTTAATGCACAAACTGCGGTAGGAGAGTGGACAAGTTACATGCCATATTCTAATGTCACATCTGTGGAGGAGACCCCCAATAAGATTTTTGCCATTGGAGACAATCACCTTTTTTCAATATCAAAGAGCGATTCTGAAATCATTAAGTATTCAAAAGTTGACGGATTCAGTGAGAACAATGTTAAAAAAATTAAATATGATTGGAATACAGGAAAACTTGTAATTGCCTATTCAAATTCCAATATTGATATTATTGATGCAGATGGTAATATATTTAACATTGCTGATGTTCTTGAAAAAAGTTTGGCGGTTGATAAGAGTATTAATAACGTAATGTTTTATAATAATGACGCCTACTTAAGTACTGGTTTTGGGATAGTGGTTTTGAACTTGAAGAAACTGGAGGTAAAGAACACATACATTATTGGTGAGAATGGAGCAATGTCTGTGGTTTATGACTTGACCACTGACGGTAAAAATTTCTATGCTCTTGTTGATAATGCAATTATGCAGGCACCTGTCAAGGATGTTAATTTGCTTGATTATAATAATTGGGTTGAGTATAAGAATAAACTGCCCGATTCTGTGAAAGGCTTTGAAAGCCTGACATTCTTTAACGGTTGCTTTGTATTGGAGGAAACGGATGGAAATATATACAGAAGCACTGATACGGGTTGGGAAATCCTTATAAGCAACGATGCAAACATAAACTATGTTCACACTGGTAAAGACTATATAATAGCAGGTGTTAACGGGAAGTTTTCAATGTGGAATGAAAAATGGGAACTTATAGGAGAGTATTCACTCTATGGTGTTGATGTGTTGAAATCAAACAATATATTTTGGACCGCTTGTATGAATTCCGGAGTTTTGAAATACAATGATTCTGATGGTTCCATCTATTTTTTTATGCCTGATGGTCCGTTGCTCAAGTATTCCCAAAAGATGCAATTTGATACTGGAATAATTACGGTGGTTCCTGGTTTTTCTTGGTTGGACAGAGGTTATAGACAAGGTGCTGTAATGTTACTTGATAACGGCAAATGGTCTGTTTACGATGAAATATCTTCAGGTGTGTCAAAAATATCTCCTGATGGCATGTTTTATGATGTTGTTTCAATTGCTGTTGACCCACAAAACAAGGAACATGTATTTGCCGCTACTTGGGGCGAAGGTGTATATGAGTTCTTAAATGGGAAGGCGGTTAAACTTTATAATGTAAAATCTACAAATGGTGTACTTAAATCTGTTCTGAATGATAATGAATATGTTATAAATCACTATGTAAGAGTTGACGGACTGACATATGACAAGAACGGAAATTTGTGGGTTCTTAACTCTTTGAGTTCATCACAGGGTAGTTATAATTGTGTTGCATATATGACACCTGATAATGTATGGCATGAGGCATCGGGGTATTCTCCTTTGGAAACAAGTGCTCTTTTAAGAAAAATCATATTTCACTCTAATGGTCAACAATGGGTTTTATCAACAAGAAGCCCTGCAGGCATATTGGTTAAGAGTGATAAGGGGAGTAGGTTCTTTAGAGAGTTGAAATATTCTGATAATAATGTAGTGAAAAGTATAACTCCTGCATATATCTATGATTTGGAGGAAGATAAAAACGGAGATGTTTGGGTTGGAACAAGTGAAGGGCCTATAATATATAACAATTGCTCCAATGTATTGGATACATATTATACCGCTTCAAGAATTAAGATTTCAAGAAATGACGGCTCAGGATTAGCGGATTACTTGCTTGACGGTATTCCAGTAACGGCAATTGCAATAGACGGAGGCAATAGAAAGTGGATTGGTACAAACTCCTCAGGTGTCTATCTGATTTCTGCAGACGGACAGACTACATATCATAACTTTACAACAGAAAACTCTCCGATGCCTTCAAATGATGTCACTTCAATAGCAGTTAATCCTAATACCGGGGAAGTGTACATAGGTACGGCAGAAGGTGTTGTCTGCTATAATGAGGGCACCATTGAGCCTGTCAAGAAAATGGATTCAAATAAGATTCATGTATATCCAAACCCTGTAACGCCTGACTATAAAGGAATGATAACTGTTGTAGGTCTTGAAAAGGATACAGAAGTTAAGATTACAGATGCCAGCGGACATGTGGTATATGACGGCAAGTCTTATGGCGGCTCCTTGTTATGGAACGGGAAAAATTATGCCGGCACAGATGTTAGTGCCGGCGTATATTTCTTTCATTTGTTCAACACAGATACAAACAACAGCCGTAGTGCCGCGGCAAAAGTGTTGATAATAAGATAATTCTTATTTTGATGTCAGAATTTCAACTCCGTTTGCCTTAACGTTTACGGTAAGAACATTCTTGTCAAGTGTGAATTCACTGCCAAGATTGCTTATAAACTCCTTATTCTCAAACATTTTTGGAAGTAGGATTCCAATTTCAGCAGCCTCATCACTCTTATTGAACACTGCAATGGCAACTTTGCCAAAGTAGTTTCTTGCGTATGCCCAAGTGGTGTCGTCAAGTCTGAGCTCAATAAAATCACCATATATAAGTGCCAGACTGTGTCTTCTTAAATTGGCGATTTTAGATACTGTTTTCAGTGTTTTTTTCTCATTGGCATTCAGTTGGAGTCCAAATCTCATCATACGGCGGCAGTCAGGGTCATTTGCACCGGCATCACCCAATTCATCGCCGTAATAAATTACAGGAACACCAGGTATTGTAAGGTTAAAGGCATCAAGTTGTACAAGTTTGTCGTAAGCAGTGGAATCTGTAATAGAAATATCCCTTAGCCAGCCAGCCGCTTTTGAGTCTTCATCATAACGTACATCGCCCGATGCGTAACAGATAAAGCGGGCACGGTCATGGTTGCCTGAAATGTAACCCATAAGGCTATGGTTGCCGTATGTCTTAAGACTCATGTTAAGAGTGTTGCTTATACGCCTTAGGCTTTGTCCCTTTACAGCAAATACATTTGAAGCATCGTCAGATACATTAAAATCAAATTGACCGCTTAGCATACCTGAGTTTACATAACTGCTAATAAGTTTCGGACTTCCGTATGACTCTCCAATCTGATAAACAACCTTGCCGTCAGGTATTTCAACCTCCTTTTTCAATTTATATGTGAGGGTTTGCCAAAAATGCTCCTGAACATGCTTGCAGGCATCGTGGCGGAAACCGTCAAGGTCATAATTCTTAATCCAGGCAACGGCAGAGTCTGTCATACATTGTACAATCTCTTCTCTTGAATAGTCAAGAGTAGGCAAAAACTCATCAAACCAAGTTGTCAGACGATAGTCATTCCAACGCTCAAGGTTCTTGGTGCCGTCAGGCAGAATAAGCGGGGTGCATATAGTAGGGTCATTCTTAAACATAGGATGCTCCTTATGCACATGATTGGCAACATAGTCAAGCAGAATGTTTATGCCGTGGGCATGAGCGGTGTCAACAAGGGCTTTCATCTCATCACTTGTTCCTAAACGGAAATCAATTTTGGATGATGATATAGGCCAATATCCGTGATAGCCTGTGAATTTTGTTTTCACAGGGTATGTAATGCCTGAATATGGTTCAAGAGGATTCTGTACAATAGGTGAAACCCAGATGGTGTTTACACCCAAAGAGTCAAAATACCCTTCAGTAATGGCTTGCGTGATACCAACAATATCGCCGCCAAAATAATCAACTTTTGGGTTTACGTCAGGACGGTTCATTGGATGGTCATTTTCAGACTTGCCGTTTTTGAAACGGTCAACAATCAGAGAATAGAGAATTTGGCTGTGTTTGTCCTGCCTTGTTATCAAGTTGACATCTGTTACTACTTTGCCATACTCAACAGGTACCAGAATGTCATTTGAAATGCCGAATTTATTGGCTGCCACCACTCTGATATATGAACGTTTAACCTCTTTTGCCTCCTTTGGAACTGAAATTCTTATGGAATTCTCTGATTGTTTGTAGAATGTTGCAGGCATCCTATAGTTCTGCCAATATACATACAATTGTTCAATTTCATTGAATGTCTCAAGTGTGAAGTGTGTTCCATAGCACTTCTCCGATACCAAAACAGGAGCCTTGTCTTGTGTTCCGTTTACGTGGAGAATTGAGTTGAACTTGCCTGAATTGTTGTCCACTTTTTCAGGATTGGTCTCATCATGATTCCAATCGCCGTCTCTTACAAGTTGATATAGGTATGTTCCCGGGCTTATGCGGAAAGTAACCTCATAGATACTGTCACTGTTAAGTGTCAAATCAGGGTGGAATGACGGTACCCAATCATTCATTTGTCCTGCAAGCTGCACTCTTTTCCATCTTTTGCCGTGAGGATTGTATCGGAAGGTGAATTCGCCTTCATCAGAACGTTTGCAAAGCACGCTGTAAGGTACGCCCTCAACCCAAATAGCAAGGTTTTGAAGAGGTTTCAATTTTCCTGCAAAAACAGTGATGGTGCTTTTGTCTTCACTCAGTGAGGTGAACAGCATCTTGTTGTCTATTGTAACAGAGTCTATCTTTTCAGGCTCAAGAATATAGTTTTTGGATAGGATAATGTTCTTTCCGCCTTCAAGTGTTACAAAGGAATTTAAATCAACATCAACTGTACTTTCAGCAGGCAAATTCAGTTTGTTGTACTTACATCCCGCAAGTAGAAGGGCGGAGATAAGAATGATTGGAAGCTTGTAAACAGTTTTCATTTCTCTTTTATTAAAATTACACTAATTGCACCTAATACCAGCAGCACTCCTGCAACCACAAGCATTGCGGCCTGAGTGCCTACTATACTTAATATAAGACCGCCGCAAATTGCCGCCACTATTTGAGGCAGACATATTGTGCAGTTGAATAATCCTAAATAATATCCCATGTTGTCTCCTTTCAGAGAGTTTGTAAGAATAGTGAAAGGTATGGCAAGCATTGCAGCCCAAGTTGCGCCAATAAGGGCATAACTTACAAACAAAAGATATTGATTATGTACAAAGAATATGGAAATAAATCCTATAGCACCAACAATAAGGCTTATGGCGTATGCCCATTTGTTACCACATTTCTTCTCAATAAACGGTAGCAGGGCAGCCCAAAGAAGAGAACCTACCGCTTGAATTGCAAACACAACTCCAACCCAGTTTCCTGCATCTTGGAACTCTGTTGCGTCTGTCTTTGCTCCGACCCAACCAAAACAAAGCGATGCTATGGCTCCGTTTGAATATGTCCACATATACATAAACGCAGACCAGCAGAAGAATTGGACAAGTCCTACGGTCCAGAATGTGGAAGGTGCGGTTCTCAAGAGTTTGAAGAAACTTACATTGTCTGCTTTTTTGTCAGCATCGGATGTATTTTCAAGACCATGAAATTCCTTGTATTCTTCAGGATTTAACTCCTTAACGGTAAGAAATGTGTAGAGTACACACAAAATAAGAATGGCGGCACCTATGTAGAAACTCCATTTTACAGAATCAGGGATAACTCCTTCAGGGGCTGTGTTTGCAATGCCTATCCAAGTAAAGAATATTGGGAAAAGGTAACCGCAAAGAGAACCTGCATTGCAAAGGAATGATTGAATGGAGTATGCCAACCCTTTTTGTTCATTGCTTACCATGTCGCCAACCATCATCTTGAATGGTTGCATTGCTATATTAATGGATGTGTCAAGGAACATAAGTGAGAATAGTCCGAACCACATTGCCGCATTCAGCCCAAGGAAAAGGCCTTGTGCAAAGGTAAAGTTTCCTGCGTTTGGAAGAAGTGCCATAACGGCAACTGCAATAATTGCTCCTACAAGCAGGTATGGCTTACGTCTGCCTATGCTGCACCAGGTTTTGTCTGAATACTTGCCCACAAGTGGTTGAACAATCATACCCATAAGCGGTGGCAGAATCCAAAAGAAGCTGAGTGTGTGTGGGTCTGCTCCAAGTGTGGCAAAAATTCGGCTGATGTTTGCACTCTGAAGTGCGTATGCTATCTGCACTCCAAAAAAACCGAAACTGATGTTAAACAGTTTTGTGAATGATTGATTCTTTTCCATTATTTCTCCTTTACTTTTATTATGAACGCTGTTTTTGCAGGTATTGACAGTTTTGTGCCAAAATCTATCTGTTTTCCTGTTGTTATTTCTGTTCCCGATTCTGAACCTTCAAACAATTCCTTGTATCTGTCAAAACTCATAAGTTGGGAGTTTACGCTATTGTTGAA
>JAZUKL010000028.1:0-31269 GCA_045643245.1 Candidatus Enterocola sp. | reverse complement strand
ACAGATAGAGTTGTCCAGGGTCAATGGAATCATGACTTATAAAGGCATTGGCAATGCCGCTGAGCTTTGCCCTTACGTCAATGTTTGTGTATTTGCCGTATGTAAGATTAAGAGAGTATATGTTAAACTCACCATTGCTATAGTCAAGGCGGGTGTTAAGGTTTACATTATACCTCAGTTTTCTTAATTGTGGCATAAATGCTGAAAAATCTGTTCCGCTGAAGTAAGACGGTTTAATGTCAAGCGTGAAATTGGCATTGTCAAGCAGTTCTTTTATGTTGCCCATTTGTTGAATGCTGTCATATCTGAATTGAATGACGGGTATATTGAGTCTGCTGTCTTTCATATCCACCTTAAAATCCTCAATTGACATTCCTGTTTTGCATAAGATGTAGTGCATGTCAATGTCTGAAATGGAGATTCCGCTTTTTTCAGTACATGCAAGTTTGTCTAAGCGGATATTCACTGAATCAGCCGATGCATAGTGCAGAGTGGTGTTTACTTCAATATCCCTGATGTCAATATGGGCTGCATCAAACAGAGAGTCCGCTCTTGCCTCAATTGATGTGTTGTCAAACTTAAAACGGCTGTTCCTTAAGTTTATGTCAGGTGCTTCAAATGTAAGCGTTGTAGGTTGTGTTTGTGTGGTGTCTGACAATGCGTCAATAATAAACTGAAGATTGGTGACACCTGTGGAATCGGTCTTCAGGTGGAAAAACAGACCGTTAATGTTAATGCCCCTTATGGCAATATGCCCGTTAAACAGTGGTCTGATTCCAATTCTGGCGGATAAATGTTCAATATTGGCAAGTGTGTCTTTATCAAGGTCTTCAATATAAACTCCATCTATAGCCAACGATGCAGGAATCTCATACATTATGGTACCTATTTCAACTTTTGTTCCTAAAAATTGGCTGGCGGCATCGGCTGCTTTGTCAACAACATAGTTCTGAATCTGCTTGTCACTCAGAAGCAGAGTTAAAATTAGTGGAATTGAAACAACTATTACCACCAATACTATTACTATGGTAAAGAATTTTTTTATAACTTTGCGTGTTGTTGTAAATATCTTACAAAAATAGTAAAAAAGTGAGAATACACCGCATTATATTATGCAAAAAAATGATAATATTATAATATTAGGTATAGAATCGTCATGTGATGATACATCTGCTGCAATAATCAAGGACGGTTATCTGCTTTCAAACATTATTTCATCACAGGCTGTACATAGTGCGTATGGTGGTGTGGTGCCGGAACTTGCATCAAGGGCACATCAGCAGAATATTATACCTACAATACATCAGGCAATTAAGGTTGCCGGTATTGACAAGTCTGAAATCAGTGCCATTGCATACACAAGAGGTCCGGGTCTGATAGGCTCTCTGCTTGTGGGAACTTCATTTGCAAAAGGCTTTTCGCTGGCTCTTGACATTCCTATGGTAGAGGTTAATCACCTGCAAGGTCATGTACTGGCTCATTTTATTAAGGAGAAGGGAATTGAACCTCATATACCTGAATTTCCGTTTCTATGTCTTTTGGTATCGGGGGGAAATTCACAGATAATACTTGTGAACTCTCCGTTTGATATGAAGATTATTGGGCAGACTATTGATGACGCGGCTGGTGAGGCTTTTGACAAGTGTGCAAAGGTTATGGGTGGTCCGTATCCGGGTGGTCCATATGTTGATAAACTTGCAAAAGAGGGGAACAGCAAGGCTTTTTCCTTTGCAAAGCCTCATATTTCAGGTTACGATTACAGTTTTAGCGGTTTGAAAACGTCTTTCCTGTATTTGGTAAGGGATTATTTGAAGACCGATGCTGACTTTATAGAGAAAAATAGGGCTGACTTATGTGCTTCATTCCAATGTGCGGTGATAGAGACTCTTATGGACAAGTTGAGGCGTGCTGCCAAGGATTTGAAAATCAATAGGGTGGCTGTGGCTGGCGGTGTTTCTGCAAATAGTGGTTTGAGGGGAGCCTTTGAAGAACACGCAAAGCGTTACGGATGGGATATATTCCTTCCAAAATTCTCTTACACAACAGATAATGCCGCTATGATAGCAACGGCAGGTATGTTTAAGTTTATGAAAGGGGAGTTTGATTCAATTGAGTCAGCACCATACTCAAGATTAAAGGAGAAATGATAAAGGAGAAATGAGAAATATTATGAAAAACATTTTTGAATCATTTAAGACCACCATCTACTTTATTGTAGTGTTGCTGTTTGTCCACACCATTTGGAAATTTGGTTTTGTGGAGGATATTGATTTCAGAGGAAATAAAATCCTTCTGTTTTACGGATTTGACGTAACCTCATTCTTTTCAGTCTTTACTGATTGGCTTGTATCGTCAGTCTATTGGTTGCTGTCAGTATTTTCATCGGCGGCTTTTGCTGTGAAAAACCATTCAATAGAGTTGGTCAGTCAGGGAGAGTCAATAGGAATAGTGTGGAGTTGTACAGGCATTAAGCAGGCAATATTCTTTATTCTGCTTGTGCTTTGCTATCCAAAACAGTCATTGCATAAAATATGGTTCATTCCTGCAGGAGTTGCAGTGGTGTTTTTAATTAACATTTTGAGAATCACTGGAATAGTTTGGCTGTGCGATGTTAATATGAATAATTTTGAAACATTGCATGAGTTGTCAAAATACATTTTCTACGCCATTCTTTACGGAATGTGGATTCTGTGGGATTGGAAAATCGTTCCGTCTTCAAAAGAATGAATCTTACAGTTGACATAGGTAACAGCAGATGTAAGGTTTCAGTGTTTGACAACGATACTGAAATTGAGACTTTTTCATTCAACTCCGTTACTGCTGAAAGATTGGATGCCATTCTTTCAAAACATAGCATCGATGCTGCAATTGTATGCTCAGTGGCGGCATCTTGTGAAGATGTCAGAACTTTGCTTGAAAATAGGGTGGGCAGAGTAATTGAATTGAATTATGAAACACCAATTCCTATATCAAATGCCTATTTGACCCCTGAGACACTTGGAATGGACAGACTTGCCGCCGTAATTGGGGCTTGGAGCATGGAAAAACAGACACCATTGCTTGTGATTGATGCTGGAAGTGCCATTACTTTTGATTATCTGTCAGCTGACGGTGTATATAAAGGTGGAAACATTGCACCTGGTGCTGTAATGAGAAGCAGGGCTTTGAATGAATATACAGAGCGTCTGCCTCTTGTCAGTCTTAATGAAAACAGAAGGAATACCCTTATGGGCTGCGATACCCGTTCTGCAATTTTGGACGGAATAATTAATGGCATTTCGTTTGAAATTGAGGGGTATATTGCATCGTTGAAAGAAAAAAATGTTGATTTAAAGGTTTTTTTGACAGGTGGAGATGCAATTTTTTTGGAAAAGTTCATAAAAAGTGCCATATTTGTAGTTTCAAATCTTACATCGTTGGGTTTGAACACAATTTTAAACTATAATTTGAACAAGTGAAGATTAAGTCACTGCTCATAATGACTGTGTTTGTTCCGTTGTTGGCTTTTGCTGACAACCTTAACATAGCGTCTCCGTATTCAAGATACGGATATGGTGATATATTGCCAACAAGTGTGGGAGCGGAAAAGTCAATGGGAGGGCTTGGATATGGTATTAGAGACCACAGAGTAATAAATCCAATGAATCCGGCATCGTACTCTTCAATAGATTCTCTTACTTTTATGATGAATGTCGGAGTTTCAGGTACTGTTAACGGACTGACTGACGGACAAACAAAACCTTATAACCAGTTTAGGGGAAGGGTTGATTATGTTGCGTTTCAATTTCCTCTATACAAATCGTTAGGACTTAGTTTTGGTCTGTTGCCGTTCTCATCGGTAGGTTATCAGTATTCATCTTCGTATCAACTTAAGGATGAAGAGTTCTCAGACGCTTCAACAGTCAAACAAACGTTTATGGGAACAGGTGGCTTTACACAAGTGTATTTAGGCTTGTCATACGATATTATGGATAGAGTGGCTATAGGTGTCAACGGTAGGTTTATGTTTGGGAAGATAGAACATGACAGAAGGGTTAGTTTTCCTGATAATCCGTTATATACAAGTACAGCCCAGTCACATATAATGAACGCGTCAACGTTTTTGTGCGATGTAGGAGTGCAGTATCATCAGCCAATAAAAAAAGATGTGCTTACGGTAGGTGCCACATACTCTATTAAACTTCCAATGAACATAAGCAGTCAAATAGTTACAATGACCAATAAAGAGGCTGTTAACAGTACGGGGTATGATTTTGATTTTCCTAATACGGTAGGTGTAGGTGTTTCTTATAAAATGAGGGAGATGTTGCTGGTAGGTGCTGATTTTGAATGGAGGGATTGGTCAAACGCCAGATATTTCAGTTGCACAGATACCTTAAAGACAACATATAGAGTTGCTTTTGGAGTGGAATACTGTTATAAATATGGTTCAAAAAGATATACTGATAATTTCAGGTATAGAATAGGAGCCAAATATGGAAGGTCATACGCTCAAATTAACGGAAACAGATATAATGAATTTGGCATTACAGTTGGATTAGGACTCCCGCTAAGGTCATCATTGACAACAATAAACGTATATTTTGAGTACTCTCACAGAGGGGATGTGAAAACGGTAGGGATAGTGGAGGATTGTTTTAACTTTGGAATTGATGTATCGCTCAATGAGCGTTGGTTTGTAAAGAGAAAACTTAATTGATAATTTATAACTAATTAATTTTAATAAACTATGAAAAACTTAAGAATTGCTTTATTTTTGGGTGCATTGCTGACTACAGTAACATCAGCGTATGCAGTAAAGGCTATTGAAGACGGTAGCAAGTTTGGTACAGGTGAGGACAGTATCCGCTGCCTTGAACAAGTCAGTCTGTTTAACAGCTATTATAAAGCCAAACTTTACAGTGAGGCATTTGACAGCTATATGATTATATCAACAGAGTGTCCTCAAGCCAATGGCAGAACATTGTATGCAAACGGTGCAATTGTCATTAAGAACAAAATCAACAATGAAACAGACAAGGCAAAGAAGCAGGAACTTTTCAAGATTCTTATGGATTGTTATGAAAAGCGAATAACTTATTTTGGGAAAGACAAGAAATATCCTGAATCTTATATCAGAGGACGTCAGGCTATTGATTATGTTGAGCTTTCAGGTGACCCTGATTACCTTAATGTTGTATTGCCTTGGTTAACAATGTCAGTTAAGGAAAGAGGTTCCGCCTCTGAAGCCGCTGTTGTTGATACATATTTCAGAATGCTTGAAAAGCAGTATCAAACAAATCCTGAAAAATACAAGGAGGGTTTTATTAGTGAGTTTCTTAATGTTGTAAGATTGCTTGAAGGCAGTATAGTGCTTGGTGATGATAAAACCAAAGCGGCATACAAAACCTCTTTACAAAATGTAAACTCTGTGTTTGTCAAGTCAGGTGCTGCAGATTGTGCTACTTTGGACGGCGTGTTTGCATCAAAGGTAGAGGCAAATGACAATAATGTAGTGGATTTGACCGCTGTCATTAAACTATATAAGAGTGCAGGCTGTACAGAGAGTGACGTATATTTTATGGCATCGTCAAAGGCTCACAAACTGAATCCTACATCTGAAACTGCCGCAGGTTGCGGATATCAGGCTGTAAAGAAAGAGGAGTATGCACAGGCTGTTGACTTCTTTAATGAGGCAATAAGTCTATTGGATGCAAGTTCTGACAATGACTCTATAAGACATGAATATCAATTTGTTATAGCAGGCGTTTATATGGTTCAAGGTAAATACTCCGATGCAAAAGCCGCCGCCTTAAAGGCAATTCAATATAATCCTAATTCAGGTGACCCATATATCCTTTTGGCACAGATGTATGCTGATACAAAACACAACCCTTATCCTGATGACAAGATTCTTGCAAAGACAGCGTACTGGGCTGCTGTTGATAAACTTGAAAAAGCAAAATCAGTTGACCCTGATTGTGCAGAGAGGGCACAAGCGTTAATTAACCAATATCGTAAGTATTATCCTTCAAAAGAGGATGTGTTCTTCAAGCCTGAACTTAAGGTTGGAGAGACATTCCATATTGGTGGTTGGATAAATGAAAGTGTGCGTTGCAGAGACTAAATAAATATTATGGTATAAGCATAGCAACCGTTATTTTGGCGGTTGTTATGCTTTCTTTTTTCTCATGCGGAAAGATATCAAGGAACAAGACCCTTGATGTGCAGAGAGAGGGAATGCCCGGATTGCATGCATGGGATGTATCCACAGTGATTTCTGACTCTGGTATAACCCGATACAGAATGGAAAGTCCAGAATGGCTTGTGTACGATAAGGTGCAGGAGCCTTATTGGTTTTTTCCTGACGGTGTTCATTTTGAAAAATTTGATGAGAATCTGGAGGTCTTTGCAGAAGTTGATGCTGATTCAGCCATCTATTTCACGAAAACAGAGAAATGGACGCTTATGAGAAATGTCAAGGCAATGAATTTGGAAGGGGAGCATTTTGAGACTGAACTTTTGTATATTGACCAGCAGGCTGACCGTATCTATACAAATGAAAAAATAAAGGTTACTCAAGCCGACAAAATCATTAATGGAATCGGCTTTGAATCAAATCAAAGGCTTTCAAAATACACAATTCTTAATCCTACAGGTATAATTCCTATTGAAGAGGAGGCTGATACTGTTTCAACTTCTGAAATTATGACAGAAAATAATCAATAAAAGTGTTTTGTATTGAAATTTTTTGTATCTTCGCACTCTAAAGAAAAAACAAATAATTAAAGATATGGCAACATTAGAGAAAATCAGACAAAAAGGGTTGCTCCTTTCAATTGTTATTGGTGTGGCAATGCTTTTGTTTATTATTGGTATGGTGGATTTCAATTCCATTTTCGGTTCTTCACGCCAGAATGTGGCTGAGGTTGACGGAGATGAGATAACCATTGCTGAGTATGAGAAAAAAATTGATGGAATGACATCATTCTACAAATTGGAGATGCGTTCAAACAGTTTGACAGACCAACAGACAGAACAAATCAGAAATTCAGTTTGGAGTACTTCCTTAAGAGAGAGAGTTATTGGAAAACAATGCCAAAAACTTGGTATAGTGGTATCGGATGAGGAATTGGAGGAAAGTCTTACCGGTGAAACACCAAATCCAATGCTTATGCAACTTGGACTTTTCTATAATCCTGAAAAGGGTGGCTTTGATGCTGAGATTGTCCGTCAGGTTGCCGATGCCGCCACTGCAGATGAAACAAGTGATATTGCAAAATACTGGAACTTTGTTAAGAACACTATTAAGACTCAAATGCTTGAGGAAAAGTACAATGCTCTTGTAGGTTCTTCAATCAACATTAACAACTTAGATGCGCAGTACGCATTTAATGCACAGAAGGGTGCTGACATTGAGTTTACATCAACACCTCTTTCAACTGTTGCTGATTCTTTGATAAATACAACATCAAAGGATATCAAGGCTTATTATTCCGCTAATAAGAATAAATATTACAGAGAAAATGAAAGCCGTGAGATTGAGTATCTGACATTTGATATTGTACCGTCTGAAAATGACTATGCAGACATTAAGGCTTGGATTGAAGACCTTCAGAAAGAGTTTTATACAAGTGAAGACTTTATTGCGTTGTCAAACCAAAATTCTGATGAATCATATAATGGTGTTGCTCAAAGTATGACTTCAGTTGATTCTGATTTGAAAGACTTTGCCAAGAACGGCAAGGCAGGCGATGCTTTTGGACCTCAACTTTTTGGTGATACCTATAAAATGGCAAGAATAGTTGAGAAGGGTATAGTTGCTCCTGATTCTGCAAAGGTCAGCCACATTCTTGTTATGGAATCTTCAAAAGAGAGGACAGAACAGGTTGCAGACAGCCTTATTGCCGCAATTAACGGCGGCTCTGATTTTGAAGAAGTTGCAAAGGCATTCTCTAAGGCAGGTACATCAGTAAACGGTGGTGAACTTGGCTGGCTTAAGGATGGTGATTTTGATAAGGATTTCTCTGCCGCATGCATTAGCGCTCCTGTAGGAAAACTTGTTAAGTATAACATGAATGGTGGCATTCAGATAATTAAGGTTACAGAAAAGACAAAACCTGTTGAGAAAATCAGAATGTGTGTCCTTAGCAGAAAAGTTGAGGCAAGTTCCCAGACCTACGGACAAATATTTAATCAGGCAAGCCAATATATGGCTCAAAACTCTTCAATTGATAAGTTTGAAACATCAGCTGATGCCGCTCAAGGTCAATATTTGAGAAACTATTCAGTTGCTGTATCTGATGTCAGAATCTCTGACCTAAAGGATTCAAGACAAATAGTACGTTGGGCATACGAGGCAAAGAAAGGTGATGTTGCAGACAGAGTGTTTGAGTGTGGAGACAAGTTTGTGGTTGCGGCATTGAAGTCTGTTTCAAAGAAGGGATATCCTGAAATATCTGAAATAGAGGAAACTCTTACCACTGCCGTTAAAAATGAGAAGAAGGCTGATATGATTGCTGATAATATCTCCGCCAAACTTGCAGAGGGACTTGCTGCAACAGGAGAGGTTAAGACGGCTCAAGGTGTTTCATTCAATTCACAGTATGTAAACGGTATCGGTATGGAACCAAAATTGTATGCGACTGTTGCAAATATGACACCTGAAAGTGCTCCTGCAGTTGTAAAGGGTAACTATAGTGTTTATGCAGTTAAGGTTGTATCAACAAATGAGACAGGTGAGTTTAACGCTCAGGCTGAAATATCTCAGTTGGAGAATCGCCGTCCATACAAGTATATGATTTACAATGCACTTGAAAAGGGTGCTGAAATCAATGACAACAGAATTTCATTCTATTAATCTGTAGTTGTATCTTATAAAAAGGCGATGCTTTTTTGGTGTCGCCTTTTTTTAACTTTATAGCAACGTTATAAATGGATGATTCTTTGAATATAAGGCAAAAGGAGGCTGTCATGTACAATGATGGTCCGTCACTTGTTGTAGCAGGTGCAGGTTCAGGAAAAACAAGGGTCATCACCTATAAGATAGCCTACCTTATATCTATGGGGCTTAAGCCGTATCACATTTTGGCTTTGACCTTTACCAATAAGGCGGCCAGGGAGATGAAGTCACGTATTGCCTCAATGGTTGACCCCGATGCCGCCCAACGCATTAATATGGGAACCTTCCACTCAATCTTTGCTAAAATCCTAAGGGTTGAGAGTGCTGCGGCGGGGCTTTCAAATGACTACAATATAATAGATGCTGATGATTCAAAAAAGCTGATAAAGGATATCATCAAGGAGATGAAACTTGATGATAAGGTTTATAAGCCGTCACTTGTTGCAGGCAGAATTTCAAGGGCAAAGAACGCACTTATGGAGGCTTCTGCATATAAGGGTTCCAAAGAGAGTAATGCAGACCTTTCAATGCGTATACCTCTTACTGCTGACATTTATATTAAATATACTGAGAGGCTCAGAACTTCAAATTCAGTTGATTTTGATGACTTGTTGCTGCTTACGGCAAAATTGTTTTCAAACAATCAAGAGATTCTTGAAAAATATCAGAACCGTTTTCAGTTTATTCTTGTAGATGAGTACCAGGATACAAACCTTGCACAGGCATATATTATTCAGCAACTTGCAGCAGAACATCATAGGGTGTGCGTTGTGGGCGACGATGCCCAAAGTATCTACGCTTTCCGTGGTGCTAATATTGACAATATATTGCAGTTTACAAGAATATACCCTGAGGCAAAACTTTTCAAACTTGAACAGAACTACCGTTCTGTAAAAAATATAGTATCGGCGGCTAATTCATTGATAGACAAGAATCTGCATCAAATAAAGAAAGAAATTTATTCTGAAAAAGAGGATGGAGAGAAGGTAGGTATTATTGAAACGGCAAGCGACAGGGCAGAGGCGGCAATGGTAACAACTACAATCCGTAGATTGAAAAGCGTTGCAAACGGAGATTGGAATGATTTTGCCATACTGTATCGTACAAATTCACAATCCAGAGTTCTTGAAGAGTCTTTTCTTCAATACAATATACCATACGTCATATATGGAGGACACTCATTTTATCAGCGTGCTGAAATAAAAGATGTGTTGGCATATCTGAAACTAATTGTAAATCAGGCAGATGAAATATCTTTTTCAAGAATTGTAAATAAACCTGCAAGAGGCATAGGTGCAACAACTATTGCAAAAGTGGCTGAAACGTCACATTTGCAAAATGTTACAATGTTTGATGTGGCTTCAAATCCGCTTGCCTTTAATCTCAATGTAAATTCAGGTACTGCAAAAAAACTTGTTGAGTTTACCTCAATGATACGCCGTTATCAGGAGATGCGTCTCAATACAGATGCCTATACGCTTGCACGTGAGGTTGTTTTTGGAACAGGTATAATGGAGGCATTTGATGCTGACAGTAAGGAGGATTTGGAAAACAAGAAGGAGAATGCAAAAGAACTTTTGAACGGTATCAAGCAATACATTGAAGATGAACGTGAGGTAGGCAATACTAATGCTGATTTGCTTGATTATCTGAATAATATAGCACTTCTCACCGATGCTGATGAAGATAATACAGAGAATCAGTCAAGGGTGCGTTTGATGACTGTTCATTCCGCTAAGGGATTGGAGTTTAAGAATGTGTTTGTGGTGGGGCTTGAAGAGAGTCTTTTCCCTTGTCAGTCTGCATTGACTGACGAAAGGGAGTTGGAGGAGGAACGCCGTTTGTTATACGTGGCAATTACACGCTCTATGGAGCGTTGTACTTTGAGCTACGCCGATTCCAGATTTCGTAATGGAAAAATGGAATATTCATCCAAGAGCCGTTTCCTTAGTGAAATAGACCGTAAATATGTTTATGAAAAAGGTAATGGGGCAGGCTCATTCAATTTCTCTCAACAAGATGAATCTTTCTTTAAGAGAAGATTTTTCAAACCTATTCCTAAGCCTATTTCCAATTCTATTTCCAATATAGAACCAAAAGTTTCCGTTCAAAGAAGTTCTTATCCTGTAAATCAACCAAGTGGAGGTGGCTCAGTATCGGGGTTAAGAGCGGGAACAAAAATAGCACATGAAAGATTTGGAACAGGAGTGGTGCTGTCAATAGACGGAGTGGGGGCGGATGCCAGAATAAGCGTTGATTTTGAGTATGTAGGCAGAAAAGTCCTGCTTCTTAAATATGCAAAAATTACAATAATAAGCAGATAAGTCCGTTAATAAAAAGTGAGATTCCAATTAGTCATATTCTTGTTTATAGCAATGTTCTGCAATGTCTATACATTTGCGGCAGGCAAGTCTGTTGAGGAATTTACAATTTGGGGCTTTGTTAGGGATAATGAAGGTAATCTTTTGTCTCACGCCGATGTGTACTCAGCAGATAAAGTTTACCATGTGGTAACTGATGAGCAGGGCAGATATAATCTTGTCATTTCAAGAGATACCGTTGAAATTGTATATTCATACATTGGATATGCAAAAGAGACAAAGTTGTTTACAAAAAAGCCCGGTGTGAAGCACTCCACCAGACATGATGCGTTGCTTGAACCGGGTACACAGGAACTTGCTGATATAACCATTCAGGGTGCGACATTGCAGACAACTACATCGCAAAAGGTGGATATAAGCAGCATAAGTGTAACTCCGGGAGCATCAAACGGTAGCATAGAAAGTTTGATTAAAACATTTCAAGGTGTAAGTTCAAATAATGAACTGTCATCAGAATATAGTGTGCGTGGCGGTAGTTATGATGAAAACAGTGTGTATATAAACGGCATAGAGGTGTATCGTCCATATTTGGTAAGGACAGGTGAACAGGAGGGCTTGAGTATTGTAAACCCTGACCTTACGGGTGAGGTCAATTTTTCAGCAGGCGGTTTTGATGCAAAATATGGAGATAAGTTGTCATCAGTTCTTGACATAACATACAGAAAGCCTAAAAAGTTTGAAGCAGGTGTAAGTGGTTGTCTATATGGTGCTACGGGGTATATTGGAAGTAGCGGAAAAAACTATTCGCAAATTCACGGAATCAGATACAAGAACAATGCCTTGTTGCTTAAGACAATGCCTACGCAGGCTGAGTATAACCCTAACTTCCTTGATTATCAAACCTACATAACATATAATCCGCACAAGGATTGGGAACTCTCATTTTTAGGAAACATATCTCAAAATATATACAATTTTGTGCCTCAGTCCAGAAACACCACATTTGGTCCTATGGGAGACACTAAAAACTTTAAGGTGTATTTTTCAGGTCAGGAAAAGGACTTGTTCAGAACATTCTTTGGTGCCATAGGGGTTAAATACACCCCTATAGAAGCATGTACACTTCAACTCAGCCTGTCTGCGTTCAATACAAATGAGCGTGTGAATTATGATATAGAAGGGGAGTATTGGCTTAGTAATGTGGCTGATAAGAACGATACTTCAGGTGAGGTTATTGGTGTGGGAAACTACTATGAGCATGCCCGTGACTTTATGAACTCAACCGTTATAAAAGGTCAGATTGACGGCTCATACAAGTTTACAAAGGAGAATACATTGCTATTTGGAGTTGGCGTTACGCATGAGTTTGTAGATGAAACCACAAGTGAGTGGGAGATGCGTGATTCAAGCGGCTATTCCATACCTTACACTCCGTCTGAAGTAAACCTCTACTACAGCCTTAATTCAGCAAATTCACTTAGTGAGACAAAAGTTACAGGGTATATCCAAGATGAGCATCGGTGGCACTTTAATAAAGGTGGAATACTCTCTCTATCAGCAGGTTTGCGTATGAATTATTGGACATTCAATAATGAGTTTACGGCAAGTCCGCGTATTAATCTTGCCTATTTCCCCGATACAAAAGCAGACCTTAGATTCCGTCTTTCTACAGGTATGTATTACCAATTGCCTACATATAAGGAGATTAAGGATACTGTGCGTGTTGACGGCAATCTTCAATACTACTTGAACCGCAATATAAAATCGCAGCGTTCAATACAGGTTATAGGCGGTATGGATTATTATTACCAATGGAGAAGACATCCGTTCAAACTGTCAGTTGAGGCGTACTATAAGAATCTTACAAACATAATTACATATAATCTTGATAATGTGAGCGTAAGATATATGGGTAAGAATGATGCCCATGGTTATGTTGCAGGTTTTGATGTCAAACTTTTTGGTGAGTTTGTGCCTGGAGTTGACTCTTGGGTTTCTTTCTCTCTTGTACGTGCAATGGAGGATGTTGACAATGACGGACACGGCTATATTCCACGCCCAACTGACCAACTTTTCAACATTTCATTATTTTTTCAGGATTATATTCCCAGATTACCGCAATATAGAGTACATTTGCTCTTGAATTTTGCACAAGGTTTTCCTGTTGGTCCGCCTCGTAGTCCAAGATATATGTCTTCAACTTTGCGAGCCCCAACATACAGGCGTGTGGATATAGGTTTTTCAAGAATCTGTGAAAGAGGCAAAGACCCTTGGATGGGTAAGGGTTTCTTTAAGCCTTTCCAAAAGATAATAATAGCACTTGAGGTGCTTAACTTGTTCGGCTTTCAAAATGTAAACTCATACTATTGGGTCACAGATATTTACAACCAACAGTTTGCGGTGCCTAACTATTTGACGGGAAGACAGTTTAATTTTAAGCTACAATTATACTTTTAGCTCAGCTAAAAGTATAATGTAACTAAATTTACCTTAAGCGTCATCTCGACCGAAGCCATAGGCGAAGTGGAGAGATCTTTATTATTTTAATTATGAATATTATACTTATTATTATTATTACTTTCATTGTCTTGGACTTTGTTTTAGGACGTGTACTTAATGCGTTGAACGCAAGGGATTTTGGCAAACCGCTGCCTGCTGAGTTGGCTGGTATTTATGATGATGAAAAATACAAAAAACAGCAGGAGTACTCACTTGCAAAGTATAAACTTGGCGTTGTATCAGCGGTTATATCTTTTGTAGTGGAGTTGTTGGCATTTGGTTTAGGATGGTTCGGGTGGCTTGACGGAGTGCTGAGGGGTTGGCTTGAACCGTCATTGGGAGCATCGCCCGTATGGTTTGCAGTAATAATGTGCGTACTGTTCTTTATTATAATTCTGCTTGTAAATGACATATTGGATATTCCTGTGTCATATTATAGCACATTCAGAGTGGAAGAACGCTTTGGATTCAATAAAAGCACAAAGAAACTGTTTTGGTCAGACCAATTAAAAGATGCTGTGGTTACCGCTATAATCGCCGCTTTGATTCTGTCATTGGTAACATGGATTTACACAGCAATTCCAGATTGGTTTTGGCTGCTTGCATGGGGTGTGCTTATGGCATTCCAAATATTTATGCTGATGTTCTACAGTAATCTTATTGTGCCTCTCTTTAATAAACAGACTCCACTTGAAGAGGGTGAACTGAGAACTAAGATTGAGGCGTTTGCAACAAAGGCAGGCTTTAAGCTGAACAACATATATGTAATGGATTCTTCAAAGCGTTCAACTCATGCAAACGCTTATTTTACAGGCCTTGGCTCAAAGAAGCGTATAGTTTTGTATGATACTCTTATCAAACAACTTACAACCGATGAAATAGTGGCGGTGCTGGCTCATGAAATAGGTCATTATAAGAAAAAGCATACAATGCGTATGTTGTTTCTGTCAATGATTTCAAGCCTTGTTATGTTTGTAATTTTAGGTTGGGCAATCAAGTCTCCTGAACTATCTGTTGCTCTTGGCGGTCCTAATGAAAGTGTGTTCCATTTGGGTATTTTGGCGTTTGCCATACTATATACTCCTATTTCAACGTTGCTTGGAATACTGACCAACAAACTTTCTCGCCGACATGAGTATCAGGCTGATGCGTTTGCTGGGCAATATGGCTTGGCAGAAGAACTTATTTCAGCATTGAAGAAGTTATCAGCAGAGTCATTAAGTAATCTGCAACCGCATAAGGCATACGTGTTTGTGTATTTCTCACATCCAACGCTATTACGCAGAATACAAAAATTAAAAAGTTAAATTTCTCATTTCTCCTTTATGTTTACCATTTCTACCGCAGAAAGTTGCACTGGTGGCAATATAGCACACCTGATTACATCAGTTGCAGGCAGTTCCGCCTATTATAAGGGTGGAGTGGTGAGTTATTGCAATGAAGTAAAGATAAATGTGCTTGGTGTAAAGGCATCAGACATTGATACATACGGTGTTGTAAGTTCACAGGTTGCTGAGGCTATGGCTGTGGGTGTGCGTAAGTTGCTTGATACAGACTATGCCGTTGCCACTACAGGCGTGGCTGGTCCCGGAGCCTCAGAGGGTATTCCTGCCGGCACGGTATGGGTTGGCATCTGTAGCCGCACAGAAGTTAAAAGTATGTGTCTGCATCTTGGTACAAACCGCCTTCAAAACATTGAAGACGCCTCCCGCCTTGCCCTTAATTTTCTTTATACTCTTTTCTCCAAATAATTATGATATAGAATTTTTTCTTTTATCACCTTGTTAGCCCAATTGAACTGTCGCAAAATTTGCGACAGTTGGGGTGTTTTGCAGTTCTTCCATCATTGCATTATTGATGTGTTTGCTTATGGTTTTAATGTCTCTGCCAAACAAAATTGCTATCTGATTTCTATTAAGCCAAACATTGTCTTCTGTAACTTTCACCTCCAAACTTTCTGAAAGATTTTCTGCCGAATATAGCTCTACAGTGCCCTCATTCCACGATTCTCCATAAATAGCAGGTAGCGGCGGTTCATCAGAAAAGTTAATATCAGCATAACTTTTCATTAGTGATTTTAACACTTGCACACCTTTTCCTGTTATAGCAATTGGAAGGTATCTTGAGCCTCCTCTTCCACTGTGGTTTGTGGTGTCTGCCAGGCACCACAAACAACCTTTTGTCCCCTTACTACATACACCTTAGGGTGTACCACCTCTAATGCAGATGTCTTTACATACTTCTGTTTCATAATCATAAATAATTGTAATAAAACTATAACTATTGCGACATAAATTAAACCACCGATATTGAGTTTTATAAAACTTTTGTAGGTTGTCTCACATTATGAGACATGTTGCATTTATATTTGTAGCGTTAATTTTTTTACAATGGACAAAATGTAAGATAAAATCATTGTGAATTGTTGATTTTTTACTATTTTTGCAAAAGAATAGTATATCTCCAAAGTGTTGGAACAAGGTATATATGAAATGTGCAATAAAAATCGAAAGGTTTAATATTGCTATAGAGAAATATTAATATTAATTAGCGTTTGCTATTTATTCGGTATCATCTTGAAACGTGAGAAATTTTAAGAGAATGTAATACCAACGAGTAAGTCAGCGAATGCCTGCGCGATGCGTGGGCTTGACTTATCCGGTATTACAGGTATCTCACGACCTCAAGATGTGGATTTGTTCAAGTCCACATTTTTTTTGTCGTAAGGTACCTGTTTTTTTAGTCAAGCGCCATAATCACGTAGTTGTGTATGGTAAAAGCGGTTAAGAACCATGGACGGGTATATACTCCTTTGTCAATAGTTAATTGTATTCTTGACTTCAGTGGATACAATTCTTGTGAAAATGTTATTGAGCACCATGTAATTGATAATAGTTGTGGAGATGGTGCATTTTTATGTGAAATTTTAAAGCGTTATTGTCATTATTTCTTACAACGAAGTAATGATTATAATTTGTTAAAAATGCAATTGCAAAAATATATACATGGGATAGAGTTGGATGATGTAGAAGCAGAAAAATGCAGACAAAATCTATCAGAAATTGCCAGAACGTTTGATGTAAATGATGTACAGTGGGATATAATATGTGCGGACACTCTTAGTGTCCATAAGTATGATAACAAAATGGATTATGTATTTGGTAACCCACCGTATGTTAGAGTACACAATTTAGATGAAAGTTACGCATCTGTAAAACAATATTCATTTGCAGAAAAAGGAATGACAGACTTATTCATTGTGTTTTTTGAAATAGGTTTTAAAATGCTATCAAGTCAAGGAATATTGTGCCTAATTACTCCAAGTTCATGGTTGTCAAGTAAAGCAGGTCAGGTGTTGAGAAAATATATACAAAAAAATAAAAATTTAAGCGGAGTAATAGATTTAGGTCATTATCAACCATTTGAGGCGACAACATATACTCTGATTTCCAGATTTGACAATCTTATACAGCATTCATCATTTGAATATTACACATATTCATCAAATACAGACACCCCTAATTTCATATGCAATTTAAACCTATGGGATTCACTTATCGGTCAGGATTTTTATTTGGCGGATACTAGTAATTTGAAAGATCTTAAAAATATAAAAGAATCGTTCCTTTGTGATTACGTAAAGGTTAAAAATGGTTTTGCAACATTAGCCGATGATGTATTTATTGGTCAATTTCCGTTTACGTCAGGTACAATTAATGTGTTAAAAGCATCAACTGGAGAATGGAAAAAGTGTATTTTCCCGTATACGGAAAAAGGAGAGCCTGTTACTGAACAGCAAATTGCAAATAATACAGAACTATATCAGTATCTTGTAGAGCATAAGGAAAAATTGAATAATGGCAGAGATATTGAAAGGAATGGTACTTGGTTTTTATTTGGTAGAACACAAGCGATCAGAGATGTTTATAAAACTAAATATGCTATCAATACAATTATTAAGGACATAGATAGTATAAAATTAGAAAAGGTAGGAGCAGGTGAAGGTGTGTATAGTGGTTTGTATATTTTGACAGAGTTGTCATATGAAGATTTGAAATCCGAAATATTATCAGATGAGTTTCTTTCATATGTTAAATTACTCAAACATTATAAAAGTGGAGGATATTATACCTATAGTTCAAGTGATTTACAACAATATCTGAATTATAAATTTAAAATTAAATATGGATAATCAGGAGTTTCTAAAAGTGGTTTCACGTTCCTTTAAAATGTTTCTAGATACTGGCTCTCGTAGCAATGAAAAACTAAAAATACTTCATGGAGCCATTGCTCAAGATTTACAGAATAGACTTGGCTCAGAATATAAAGTTTGTTCACTTGGTATAGGAGATGGTCGAGAAGAGAATATATCAGGAAGGTATATTGACAAAAAGGTTGATATTACTATTTTGAAAAACAAAAAAGCTGTAGCTGGTATAGGTGTGAAGTTTGTGATGCAAAATTATTCGCAAAATTCCAATAACTATTTTGAAAATATGTTGGGAGAAACGGCTAATATTAGATGTGCAAATACTCCATATTTTCAAATATTCATTATACCAGATAAACTTCCGTATTATGATAAAGAAGGAAATTTGAAAAAATGGGAAACCTTTAGCGAACATAACTCTAAAAAGTATTTAATGTTATCTAAGGATAATATTGAAACCTCTATACACACGCCAAACAAAACACTATTGTTTGTTATAAGTTTGCCTGACACTACAAACTATGTTGTAGATAGGAATTCTTATAATCAATATTATAATAGATATAGAGGTTTCATTATTGACGAGACGCCAATGCAATATGGTTCTTTTAGTCCCGCCGTAATATATAATGATTATGTAACATTCGCAAAAAAGGTTGTATATACAATCCTTGCTATCTGATTTTCATAAAACCCCTTATGTGAAGTTAAAAAACTTTTATCTAATCTAACCACCGATGTATCTGATTTTACATCGGTGGTTTAATTTATGTCGCAATAGTTATAGTTTTTATACTCAGTAAGTTACATGAATTTTTATTTGGAGGGTATAGATAAAATATCTATCTTTGCAATGTAAACAATGCTGTCCCCGTTTACAAATTAAATTAGTTTGACTAAATGCACCAATGGATCAAACTAAGTTGTTTTGTTACAATTATTTATGATTATGAAACAGAAGTATGTAAAGACCTCTGCATTAGAGGTGGTACACCCTAAGGTGTATGTGGTAAGGGGACAAAAGGTGGTTTTAGACAGAGACCTGGCTAAGGCGTTTGGAGTTGAGACCAAACTTATTAAAAGGAATGTGAAAAGGCATCCCGAACTTTTCATTAGTGATGAATTTGCATTTGAAATGACAGAAGATGAATGTTTGTGGTGCCTGGCAGACACCACAAACCACAGTGGAAGAGGAGGCTCAAGATACCTTCCTATTGCTGTAACTGAAAAGGGAGTTCAGGTGCTGAATTCACTAATGAAAAGTTATGCTAATATTGACTTTTTCTATGAGCCACCGCTACCTGCTATTTATGGAGAATCGTGGAATGAAGGTACTGTAGTACTGTATAAACCAGATGATACAACAGATGTTGATGTGTATATTTACAAGGAAACAGCGTGGCTTAGACAAGAACAAATCAGTAAACTTTTTGGTGTAAAACAGCCTATAATTTCAAAGCATTTGAGCAATATTTTTCAAAGCGGAGAGCTTGAAAAAAATTCAGTTTATTCCATTTTGGAATATACTGCCAGAGACGGAAAAACATATTACACCGCCTTTTATAATTTGGATGCTGTACTGTCTGTAGGTTACAGGGTAAACTCCATTAACGCCACCAAATTTCGTCAGTGGGCCAACAGGGTTTTAAGAAACCATATATTAAGAGGAGGAAGTTTAGAGAACAGAGTTGTTGCTTTGGAAGAGGGCCTGCGTCAGACAAACAATATTGTATATGAGAATCAGAAACAATTTGACATAATCTTAAAGAACGCTCTTCCTCCCATAGAGCAGATTTTCATGCAAGGTCAGTTCTTTGATGCTTATAAGTTATTCTCTGATTTAATATGTAGTGCAAAGCGGAGAGTGATTATTATAGATAATTATATAGATATATCAGTTCTTAAAATGCTTTCAAAGCGTGCTGAGGGTGTAACAGGAATCATTTACACTAGTGAGAAATGCTACCGTAATGAAACGTTTAACCTTGACTTGCAAAGGTTCAACGCACAGTATCCCTCTATTGAGGTACATCCTATGAGCAAGGTTCATGACAGGTTTATGATAATAGATGATACGCTGTACTCATCGGGTGGTTCATTTAAGGATGCCGGAAAAAAACTGTTTTCTTTTGAGAAAATGGAATTAACCCCAAAGATTATATTAAATGTTATAGAACAGTAGGTTTTTAATTATTTTTACTAATTTTGCAAAAAATTGACTTATTATGGCTGTTTTTGATTGGGAATATTTTTGGTATATTTTATCACTCGTTATTGTGATGGCACTTTGCCCAACGTTGCTTTACATTGGAAAGAAATTTGTAAGACCATTTGTTGACAAGCATAACGGCGTATGGTATGAGGTGCTTGACTCTCTGTTTAAGACTCCGTTTATTGTAGCCATATTCCTGGTTGTGTCATACATAGTCCTTCAAAAACTGAATGTGCCTGAAACATGGATGGCTCACATTTTAAGGGCTTACGGAGTTTTGTTTGCACTAAATGTTGTTTGGTTTATTGTTGATTTGATAAATGACATTCTTGACAAGATTTATGAACGCTCCACCAAAAACAAGGATAAAAAGATAGACATAAACATTATTAAGACCGCAAAGAAGGCAGTGTCTGTATTTTTGTGGTTCATAGGTGTTATATGGGCGTTAGATGCGTTGGGTATTGATGTTAAGGCATTGATAGCAACATTAGGTATCGGTGGTGTTGCCATTGCGTTTGCCGCACAGGAAACGGTAAAGAACGTTATTGGCGGTATAACCATCATAGTGGACCGCACCCTTAGAATAGGCGATACTGTAAATGTTAGCGGAGTGGAGGGAACTGTAGAGGATATAGGATTGCGTTCTACAAAGGTAAGGGCATATTCAGGTAGAATAGTTACAATCCCTAACAGTAAATTAGTGGATACAAACATAGAGAACATAACCACAGAACCTACCCGTAAAGTGGTTTGTCAGTTGGGTTTAACCTACGATACCACACCGGAGAAAATGGAGGAGGCTCTTAGTATATTAAGCAATCTGCCAACCAAGATAACATCAATAGATGAAAAGACCGTGCCATATTTCAGCAGTTACGGAGACAGTTCCCTGAACATTACTTTTACCTACTACATTAAGCATCCACGTAAGGTTAATATATTCGGTGTTCAGTCAGATGTAAACATGGAGATTCTTCGTAGTTTTAACAAGGCAGGTTTGAACTTTGCATTCCCAACACAAACACTTTACATAGAGAAATAATGTTTATATAGGATTATTAACCTTAAAACTACATGTTTTAGCGTTGAATTCAAATGCTTTTGATTTGAACACCGATGCTATCTTTCCACTTTTAATAAGGTCTTCAGGAATGCCTGTCGTAATTGTTTTGTCATCCATAAGCCATATACGGTCAGTGGTTTGAAGTGCTATGTCAATATCGTGGGTTGAGAGTAGAATGGTTTTGTTCTCATTATGGGCAATGGAGCGTAGCAGAACCAAAATCTCAATCTTGTTTTTCATATCAAGGAAAGATGTAGGTTCGTCAAGGAAAATTATTGGAGTATCTTGGGCTAAGGCTTTGGCAATGAGAGTACGCTGACGCTCCCCGTCAGAGAGTTCATAAAACATGCACTCCTTTTTGTGTCGGATGTCAACTTTAAGCATAGCCTGCTCAACAACCTCCAAATCCTTTGCACTCAAATTTCCCATAAAGTCAGTGTAGGGGAGCCTTCCCATAGCCACCATATCCTTAACTTTAATGGAACGCAGGTAGTCATTGTCAGTGAGTACATGGCTTATAAGTTTTGCCCGCTGACTGCCCGATATGGAACTTAGTTTTTTGTCATTAATGGTTATTCTGCCGTCAATAGGTTCCTGTAAACCGCTTAGAGTGCGAATCAGAGTGGATTTTCCGCATCCGTTAACCCCAATTAGAGCCGTAAGCGTACCTTTCTCCAAACCTAAGTTCAGATAAGAAGCCACTACATTACCCTTGTAGCCTACAGAAAGATTTTTAGCAGATAAAATATTCATATATAATAATTGAAAGTTGACAAAGTTATTTGGCTCCGCCCAGCTTCGCAGTCTCCTTTCTCCTTTCTCCTTTATTAACTAATTACCCTCTTACGCTTAATAATAACTATCAGTATTATTGGTGCACCAACAACGGCACACACAGAATTTATTGGTAATGTGTAGATTGTACCAGGTAATTGAGATACAATGTCGCACAGAATCAGCAAGGTTGAGCCAGCCAAAACAGATGCCGGCATAATGTGTCTGTGGTCAGAGGTCTTTAATATGCCCCTTACAATGTGCGGTACCGCCACGCCAATAAAGGCAATAGGGCCTGTAAATGCTGTGCTTGCACCTGCTAACAGACAAGTAAGAATAATTATCAGTGTTCTTGTGGCGTGAACGCTTACGCCCAAACCTTTGGCATAATTCTCTCCAAGCAGTAGGGCATTCAGTTTTTTAGGTAGTAGTAATGCCACCGCAACAGCGGCAATTATTATAGGTGCCATAACTTTCATATAACTCCAAGTAACGGCACTTAGGCTACCCATAGTCCACACTACATATACTTTTAGGGCATCGGGGTTACTGATACTCTGTAGAATATTGACCACCGCACCTGCAATTCCGCCAAACATCATACCCACAATCAGCAGGCTTACAGTATCGCTGACTTTAGTGGCAGTAAGCAGTACAAGAAACATTACAAACGCGGCACCGGCAATGGCGGCTATGATTTGAGCCCAACCACTCAGTGCAAGCCAGACAGGAAGGGTTACATAGCCTGCAGTAAGCACTAATACGGCAACTCCAAGCCCAGCACCTGAACTGATACCAAGTACATACGGACCTGCAAGCGGATTGCGGAAAAGGGTTTGCATAAGCAGTCCCGATACTGCAAGTGCAGCACCGCAGAGTAAGGCGGTAAGGGCTTTTGGAAGCCTGTAGTCCATAATTATATGCTCTACAGAGAAACCTGCCTTGCCGCTCAGCACATCTTTTATCTGCTCAAGCGGTATGCTTACATCACCAAACACCACATCTGCTGCAAATGATGCAATCAGCAGTATTGTAAGGATTATATATGTAATGCAGGCTCTTTTGTTCATAACGCAAAGGTACTAAAAAAGTCTGAGTTTACAATAGCGGCGATAGGAATGTGGTGCTGTCTGATGGTAGGAGTGTGGGGTGGAATATGGTTATAAGGTCTTGTAGAAGCATGTTCGGGTGAACCACGCCGTTTTCCCAAAAGTCATTGCCACCTGTGGGGGTGCGGCGTTTGTTCTGATTCCATGCGTTTCTGCTTTTGAATGCCTTGAAAACAGACAGACGGGTGTCTCGCTCAAGCAGTTCTGCATAACTGTCAATGTCAAGCCCAACCCATACATCGCAGTCACTGAAATTCTTTACCACATATTCAAATCCAAGTGGCAGACTGCCTGAAGTGCTGTCAGCGGCAAATTTGTAATCGCCTCCTGCATCGGTGAACAGTTGGCTCATAAAACTGTTACCTGCCGGCATATACCAAGTGCCTTTGAATGTAAGTCCAGGCAAAACAGATGGCTTGTCTGTAGCCTGTAATGCCAAATCCTTTAGCCGCATATATTCAGATTCCACGCTGTTGAAAACAGAATCGGCACAGGCCTCCTTATTATAAAAGGCGGCAAAGAACTTAATCCATTCCGCACGCCCAAGTACGTATGGTTCAATCCATTCCACTGTACCAACTACAGACAATCCTGATTCCATTAGCCTAAGTGTATGTTGGTCAGTTTGGTTATAGGCGGTAACAAACACCACATCGGGGTTTATAAGGAGTGTACGCTCATAATCTATTGAAAAACTGTCGCCCAAATCATTACAGGTGCCGTCTGCCACATTCTGCCTTATAGTGGGGCAGTAAATAAGGTTAGATGAACATACGCCTTTTATGCTCTCTGCCAAACCTAAATTATCTATAAAAGCCACCTGCGTGCAACTGCCCACCGCTGCTCTTTTTATGGGGGTGAGTACGGCAGAGTTATCAGATTCTGTTGTTTGATTAAGCAAATTGTAAGATGCAAGTGTTTTTCCTCTGTTCCAAGGGTCAAGAATCACCGCTTTTTTGTGGTCTTTATAGTATTCTATGTAGAACCATTTGGCATATTTTGGAGTAAAAATGGAGTCAGGCTCAGCATCGGGGGCTGAATTACTGCCCGAATTGGAGTTCCCGCCACCGCAGCTGCTAAAAAGCAAAGCGGTAAAGTAAAAGAATATGTAAAAGTGCTTACGCAATCAGTAAAAATAATTAACTTTGCAAAGTTACAAAAAATTAGTATGAAAATTACAATATTAGGACCAGCATATCCGTACAGAGGTGGAATAGCGGCTTTTAATGACAGGGTTGCCATAGAGTTTATGGCAGAGGGGCATGATGTAAATGTGGAGAATTTCTCTCTGCAATACCCTGAGTTTCTGTTTCCTGGCAAGACTCAGTATAATCCGTCAGAATCGCCGTCCGATGTTAAGATGGAGCGTTCAGTAAATTCAGTTAATCCGTTAAATTGGATTTCTGTAGGCAAAAAAATACGCCGATATTCACCTGATATTCTTATGGTCAGATATTGGCTGCCGTTTATGGCACCATGTCTTGGAACCATTATTCGTGAGGTTAAAAAGAACCGCAAGACAGAGATAGTTGCTCTTGTTGATAACATAATTCCTCATGAAAGACATTTTTATGACAAAATGTTGTCAAAATATTTTGTTGATGCCGTTGACAGATTTGTGGTTATGAGTGCATCGGTAAGGGAGGAATTGAAACAATTTACTGACAAACCTTGTGCCTTGAGCCCACATCCGCTCTACGATATTTATGGTGAAAAGGTTACGCGTGCTGAGGCTTGCAGGACATTAAGTCTTGACCCTGAACTTAAATATATGATGTTCTTTGGCTTTATAAGGGATTACAAAGGTCTTGACTTATTGCTTAAGGCGTATGCTGACGGAAAATTTTATGAGAGAGGAATAAAACTTATAGTGGCAGGTGAGTTTTATGGAAATGAAGAGAAGTACAAGACATTGTCAAAGGAACTTGGACTTGATGATAAAGTGTTGTGGCACAATGATTTCATACCTGATAATGAGGTCAGATATTGGTTTTCTGCCGCCGATGTTATAGTTCAGCCGTATAAGACAGCCACTCAAAGCGGAATAACTCAGATAGGGTATCATTTTGAAGTGCCGATGATTGTTACAAATGTGGGAGGATTGGCTGAAATTGTGCCTGACGGTAAGGTGGGGTATGTGGTGGAGCCTGATGCCTCAGAAATTTGCAATGCCATTACAAAATTCTTTGACAATCAGGCAGGGTGCTTTTCAAAAGGCATTAAAGAGCAGAAAAACAGGTACTCTTGGAGTGCGATGGTGGGTGTTTTGTTAAATTCTTAAAAATAGAAGACTTTTCCTGATTTTTTTGTTTCAACACAGCCTAACTTTATTCGTCGCTTCGCTCCTCATGAAGATGCTGCATTGAAACCAACAATGAAAATATGCTATTTTCATTGAATAAAAGCCTCAAAGACCCATTAAAAGTAAACTTTTATGGCTCTTTTCGTCTTTTATAAAAAAAAGTCAGTTTTTTTCTTTGTTGGTATTGAAATTTGCACTATCTTTGCAGTCGCTTAAAAATGGAATAAACAAAAACAGATACAGCGATGTCAAAAATTTGTCAAATCACCGGAAAGAAAGCCGTTATAGGCAATAACGTATCTCACTCTAAGCGTAGAACAAAACGCAAGTTTGATATTAACTTGTTTACAAGAAAGTTCTATTGGGTTGAGCAGGATCAGTGGATTAGTTTGAATGTATCCGCAAACGGACTACGTATTATTAACAAAATGGGTCTTGACGCAGCCATAAAGCGTGCTGCTGAAAAGGGTTACCTATAAATTTCAGGAGGACCAAGCAATGGCAAAGAAAGCAAAAGGCAATAGGGTTCAAGTTATTCTTGAGTGTACAGAGCAAAAGGAGACTGGTGTTCCAGGAACATCACGTTATATTACAACTAAGAACCGTAAGAATACAACAGAGCGTTTGGAGTTGATGAAATACAACCCTAACCTCAAGAGAATGACACTTCATAAGGAAATTAAATAATCTAAGATATGGCAAAGAAAACAGTTGCAACATTGCAAAAGGGCGAAGGACGTGCTTACGCCAAGGTTATTAAGATGGTAAAGTCACCTAAAACAGGTGCCTATATATTTGAAGAGGAGATGGTACTTAACGAGAAGGTTAAGGATTTTCTTGCAAAGTAACATTCCAAGTTTTTTATAAGAATAGTAAAAAAACAACTATCCCAATTAGGGGTGGTTGTTTTTTATTTGTTTAGTGTTAAAAAAAATTATATCTTCGCAGTTTGGAAAAACTTGATGAGTGAAATGACGTATTACTATGGGATTTTTCAGTTTTTTTAAGAAAGAGAGCACTGCAGAACAAAAGCAGGAAGAGAAGAAACAGGAGCAACAGACACTTGAGAGTGGTGTTGCAAAGACAAAAGAGAGTGTTTTTACAAAGATTTCAAGGGCTGTTGTAGGCAAGAGCAAGGTAGATGATGAAGTTCTTGACAACCTTGAGGAGGCTCTTGTAACATCTGATGTGGGCGTTGAAACCACCTTGCGTATAATTGAACGCATAGAGGCAAGGGTGGCAAAAGACAAGTATGTAAATACAGCGGAACTGAACTCCATACTGTGTGATGAGATAGTGGCTTTGCTTAAGGAAAATGACACTCCTGACTATGCCAATATTGACATTGACACATCTGAAAATCCGTATGTCATTATGGTTGTGGGAGTTAATGGTGTTGGTAAAACCACTACAATAGGCAAACTTGCATATCAGTTCAAGAAGAGTGGTAAAAAGGTTGTGCTTGGTGCCGCAGATACTTTCCGTGCCGCCGCCATTGAGCAACTTGATGAGTGGGGAAACCGTGTAGGGTGTCCTGTAATTAAGCAGAAAATGGGTTCTGACCCTGCATCGGTGGCTTTTGACACTCTGCAAAGTGCAAAGGCACAAAAGGCTGATGTGGTAATTATTGATACGGCAGGCAGGCTTCATAACAAAATCAATCTGATGAATGAACTTACCAAGATTAAGAATGTTATGAAAAAGGTTTGCCCCGATGCTCCAAATGAAATCCTTCTTGTGCTTGACGGCTCAACGGGGCAGAACGCCTTTGAACAGGCAAAACAATTTCAGGCTGCCACGCAGATTAACGCTCTTGCCATCACCAAACTTGACGGTACGGCAAAAGGTGGCGTGGTTATAGGAATTTCAGACCAATTCAAGATACCAGTCAAGTACATAGGACTTGGAGAGAAGATAGATGATTTGCAACTGTTTGATAGAGAGGCGTTTGTAAGAACATTATGGTCATAGATTTCATAACATTGGGTTGCTCAAAGAATCTTGTTGACAGCGAGAAACTTATACGTCAGCTTGTAGAGGCAGGGCATACTGTCTATCATGACAGAGCCAAAATTACAGGCGAGGTGGTCATTATCAATACTTGCGGATTCATTGGCGATGCAAAGGAGCAGAGTATAAACACTATCTTAGAGGTTACGGAGCGTAAGAAAAAAGGTTGGGTTAAACGCATTCTTGTTATGGGTTGTTTGCCTCAAAGATACAAGAGGCAGTTGAGAAAGGAGATTCCTGAAGTTGACAAGTTCTACGGAAAATTTGAATTTGCAAAAATTGTAAGGGATTTGGGAGGGTTGTATCGGCGTTCAATAAGAAATGAAAGATGCCTTACAACTCCTTCATACTATGCGTATCTGAAAATTGCAGAGGGGTGTAACAGGGCTTGCTCATATTGTGCCATTCCGCTAATTACAGGAAAATACAAGAGCCGTCCTATTGAGGAGATTGAAGATGAGGTAAAATATCTTGTAAGTCAGAAAGTTAAGGAGTTTCAGGTAATAGCACAGGACTTGACATATTACGGCAGAGACCTTTATGGAGAGCCTAAGATAGCGGAACTTGTAAACCGATTGGCAAAAATAAAGGGTGTCAAATGGCTTAGGCTTCATTATGCCTATCCAACGCAGTTCCCGTATGACCTGCTTGATGCCATAAGAGAAAATAAGAATGTTTGCAAATACTTGGATATTGCCTTGCAGCATATTTCAGATAATATGCTTCTGAAAATGAGGCGTGGCATTGACAAGGCTGACACATACAGACTTATTAGAGAGATAAGAAAAAGAGTGCCAGGTATATGCTTGCGTACCACTTTTATGGTTGGACATCCGGGTGAGACAGAGGAGGATTTCAAGGAGTTGTGTGATTTTGTGCGAGAAATGAAGTTTGACCGTATGGGTGCATTCAAGTATAGTGAGGAGGATGGTACATACGCCGCTGAGAATTATGTTGATTCCATCTCCGATGCTGAAAAACAACATCGTTTGGACACTCTGATGCAAATTCAACAGGAGGTTCAGTTAGAAGTGAACTCAGCAAAGATAGGCACTGTTGTCAAGGTCATAGTAGATAGAATTGAAGGGGATTATTACATTGCTAGAACTGAGTTTGACTCACCTGAGGTGGATTTGGAGGTACTGATACCTGTTTCTGATAAAATGTTGAGAACAGGGTGCTTTTACGATGTTAAAATTATTGGATGCGAGGAATTTGATTTTTATGGAAAAGTCATAATAGGGTCAAGGGACAAGGGATTAAGTAAATACTATGAATAATAAGGAACTCATAAATGAACTGTCAAAGCGTCTTGATGTAACACAAAAGGTTGCAGGAGATATGCTTGAGGCTGTAACTTCCGTCATTGTAAAAAATGTGGCGGCAGACAATGTAGTGCAACTTCAAGGATTGGGTACATTTGAACTGAGAAAGAAACAGGACAGAATGCTTGTACATCCTTCAACAGGCAAACAGATGGTCATACCCCCAAAACTCACCATTGTGTTCAAACCAAGTGAAACATATAAGAACAAGGTTAAGTAATATGGAAAAAATATCAATACAGGAAATATCTGAGATAGTGGCAAAAGAGTCTAAGCAGACTAAAAAGTTCTCAGAACAGTTTGTAAGGGAATTGGTAAGCGTTATTGCTGAGTATCTGCAAAAAGATGGTATTGCTAAGGTGAAAGGTCTTGGCACATTCAAGGTGATAGCGGTTGAAGAGCGTAAGAGCATTGATGTGGCATCGGGTAATGAGATTATTCTGCCTGCTCACAATAAGGTTCAATTTACGCCTGAAAGTGCTGTTAAAGAGGAAGTTAACAAGCCTTTTGAACATTTGCAGACCACGGTTTTAGAGAGTCCTATAACAATGCAGAATGAGCAGGCTAAAGAACCTGAAGGCACAGAGGTAAAACCCAAAGAGGAAAAACCTAAGGAGAAATTAAACCCTAAAAATCAAAAACCGTCTAACAAAAAGGGGTTGATAATAACATTGATAGTTATTATTAATATAATACTTCTGTGTGTTTTGGCATATTATGCCTATCAGAAGGAAATTATTTCAGTACCTTGGTTAGATAAGGGCAACGATGTTGAAGAAGTGGAGCCTGTAGTTGCAGAGAATCCGCATAGTGACATAATTGCAGTTCCCGATACTGAAATTGTGGCAGAAGACACCACGGTAGTGGCAGAACAACAGGTAGAGGAACCTGCTAAATTTGACATAAATTCCTATAATTACAAGATAGCAATGGAGGCTCCTGTAAGAGAGGTTGTTACAGTTATTGACGGTAGCCGGCTTACAATGGTGGCGTTCAGAGCATACGGAAGCAAGGATTTTTGGGTTTATGTATATGATGCAAACCGTGATGTGCTACGCCGTCCAAGCGATATTGCAAAAGGAATGGAACTTAAGATTGCTGATTTGCCGGCAGAACTTGTTGACCCTAACAATCCTGAGTGTATTGAAAAAGCAAGGGAACTTGCAGAAAAGTATTAAAATATTGCCATTTGGCACAATATTTGTAATAAAATAGAGTTGAATAGATTGGTGATGCGGTGATTTGGTGATTCGGTGATGCGAAATCGAATAACCGCATAACCGCATAACCGCATAACCATTAATTAATTTATATGCAGCCAGTAGACATTAGAGAACTAAATTCACTGATAGAGAAGAAGAGTGAATTTATTGATGTCCTTACAATGGGTATGGACAAAGTTATTGTTGGTCAGAAGCACCTTGTGGAATCATTGCTGATAGGATTGCTCTCTGACGGACACATTTTGCTTGAAGGTGTGCCTGGTTTGGCAAAGACACTTGCCATAAAGACACTTGCACAACTTATTGACAGTAAGTACAGCCGTATTCAGTTTACTCCTGACCTGCTTCCTGCCGATGTGCTTGGTACACTTATCTATAGTCAGAAAACAGAGGAGTTTGTAGTAAAGAAAGGACCTATATTTGCAAACTTCATTCTTGCCGATGAAATTAACCGTGCCCCTGCCAAAGTGCAGAGTGCGCTTCTTGAGGCAATGCAGGAGCGTCAGGTAACACTTTCTGACACAACTTACAAGTTAGATGCTCCGTTCCTTGTACTTGCAACACAGAACCCAATAGAGCAGGAGGGTACATATCCTCTGCCTGAGGCACAAGTTGACCGTTTCATGTTGAAAGTTATAGTCTCTTATCCTAAACTTGAGGAGGAGCGTTTGATTATTCGTCAGAACATTAGCGGCAAGGCTGCTGAAATAAAGCCTGTACTTAAGCCACAGGAGATTCTTGACGCCCGTGAGGTTGTACGTATGATTTACATTGATGAAAAGATTGAGAAATACATTCTTGACATTGTGTTTGCCACCCGTGACCCTAAGGCTTACGGATTAGACAATCTTGAGGGTATGATTTCATTTGGGGCTTCACCTCGTGCTTCAATTTCACTTGCACAGGCTGCCCGTTCATACGCTTTCATCAAGCATAGAGGTTATGTTATTCCTGAAGATGTACGTGCTGTCTGCCACGATGTGCTTCGTCACCGTATAGGTGTAAGTTATGAGGCTGAGGCAAATAACATGACATCAGAGGAGATTGTTTCAGAGATTTTGAACAAGGTGGAAGTACCATAAATAAAGGAGAAAGGATAAAGGAGAAAGGAGAGTTAATTTGTAATTCTCATTTCTCATTTCTCATTTCTCATTTCTCATTTAATTGTGGAAACTAGCGAGATACTGAAAAAAGTTCGTCAGGTTGAGATAAAGACCAGAGGTTTGTCCCAAAACATTTTTGCGGGACAGTATCATACTGCCTTTAAGGGGCGTGGTATGGCATTCTCTGAAGTGCGTGAGTATCAGCCTGGAGATGATGTGCGTAGCATTGACTGG
>JAZUKL010000027.1:0-2494 GCA_045643245.1 Candidatus Enterocola sp. | reverse complement strand
AGGGACAATTAACCAATATTTATGACTGTTTGGAGTAGCGAGAGCAGAATCAGGTTTATCTGATTATGCCGAGTCACGAACAAACATGCATAAAAATTTAGAATAAATTTTTATGAAATTTAACAGCGTATTTTCATTTTTAGTGCCAAAGGAGAGCAAGTTCTTTCCTATGATTATTAAGGAGGGTGAGTATTGTCATGAGGCGGCAAAGTTGCTTACAGAGTTTTTTGAGCATGGAACAGACCATGAGAAAACCAAAGAGATGTATGCCCGCATCAAGGAGTATGAGATGAAGGGCGACCGTCTTGTAGAGGAGATTTACGGTGAGCTGAACGATACCTTTATAACCCCGTTTGACCGCGAGGACATACATGACCTCTGCGATAACCTTGATGACGTGCTTGATTTTATAACATCGTCAGCAAAGAGGGTAATGATGTTCCAGCCTCATCATATTCCTAAGCGTATGTTTGGCATGGCTGATAACATTCAGCAGGGCTGTGAGGCTATAAACAAAGTGCTGAAACAACTTAACGGTGTAAACAAACACTCTGATAAGGCATTGGAGCAGTGCAATAAACTACATGAACTTGAGCATGCCGCCGATGACCTTTATGAGCAGTTCATTACAGACATATTTGTTGAGTATGCCAATGATTCTGTTGAACTTATAAAACTTAAGGAGATAATGTATGAGCTTGAAAAAGCCACAGATAAGGCAAAGAATGTGGGTAAGGCTGTAAAGACTATAATTGTTAAATACGCGTAAATATATATGGAAACCCAAATTCTCTGGCTTGTACTTATAATTATTTTTTGCGTTGGTTTTGATTTTATTAATGGCTTCCACGATGCCGCCAATTCCATAGCCACTGTGGTATCCACTCGTGTGCTTACCCCTACGCAGGCTGTACTATGGTCTGCGTTCTTTAATTTTGTGGCGTTCTTCATAGCCAAATACATAATAGGTGAGTTTGGTGTGGCGGATACCGTTTCCAAGGCGGTTAGGGTTGATGTGCTTACAGCCAACGGCATAGATTTTCTGCCTGTAATATTTTCAGGGCTTTTTGCTGCCATAGCGTGGAATCTGTTTACTTGGAAGATGGGTATTCCCTCATCATCATCGCATACGCTGATAGGCGGTCTTGCAGGTGCGGCAATAGCGGCATACGGTTTTGGTGCCGTTCAAACCACCATTATTCTTACCATTGTATTGTTTATTTTTGTTGCTCCGCTGATAGGTTTTATTGCCGGTAATCTTATTATGGCGTTGATTCTCAATCTGTGCCGAAAGGCAAAGCCTCACAAGGCGGACAAATGGTTTAAGGTGGCACAACTGTTTTCATCGGCGGCTTTAAGTATAGGACACGGCTTAAATGACTCCCAAAAGGAGATGGGTATAATTGCCATAACCATTATTTCTCTTACAACATCGGGGATTGAACTTCCACAATGGATGGCGATGACAGATATGAGTGAACTTCATGATTGGATTCCTATTATATGCTTTACCGCTATTGCCGCAGGTACAATGTCGGGCGGTTGGAAAATTATGAAGACTATGGGCAACAAGATAACCAAGGTTACGCCTGTTGAGGGTTTTTGTGCCCAAACGGCAGGTGCCATTACATTATTTATAACTCAAATGTTTAAGGTGCCTGTAAGCACAACACATGTAATTTCAGGAAGTATTATGGGTGTTGGTGCAGTAAAGCGTCTTTCTGCGGTGCGTTGGGGCGTTACCGTTGAACTTGTTACCGCTTGGATTATGACTATTCCTATCAGTGCCATAATTGCAATGGTAGTGTATAGTATTGTAAATTTATTTTTGTAAAAAATAAATTTGAGGGTCAAGGATGATGAAGAAACAGATATTACTAATATTATTGTTTATTTCAACTATTGCTAATGCACAAGTAAGCAAGATGCTTGGGTATTGGGATACGGTTGATGACCTCACAGGTGACCGTCGTGGCAGAGTTTATGTATATAAGGCTACAGACGGCAAGTATTATGGCAAGATAGTTGCACTATATAAGAAAAATGCAGACGGCTCATACTCCGTTATTGATAATATTCCACAGGAGTGGAAACATGTTATTGGCATGGTCATTATTAAAGAATTGGAACCCAATGGAGATAATGTTATGAAGGGGCGTTGCTATGACCCTGAAAGTCAGAAAACCTACTATGGTAAAATAACCTACAAGCCAGATAAAGACCAACTTATCCTACGTGGCTCCATAGACAAATTAGGAGTCCTTGGCCGCAGCCAAACCTGGTTGCGTACTAACAGGTGACCTTGTGTGCCAATGAGCAATGGGGGGGGTGACCTTGTGTGCCAATGAGAGGAAAACAAATAACATCCGTGAAAAGGATGTAGCAGATAAAAATAAGAGGAAGTGGGGTATGCTTGCATACAAACACTTCCTGTTGTTTTTAGATGCGTGGTACTGAAGCTTTGCTTCAGTACTTATTTGTTTTCCCGAGTGCA
>JAZUKL010000026.1:0-6947 GCA_045643245.1 Candidatus Enterocola sp. | reverse complement strand
TCACAGAACGACATGGCTACGATCCGACTTGGTATCGGTAGGAGGTATTTCAAGTGTATATAAGAAGGGTGGTAATCCGTATACAATTAAGATGCTTAATGATATGATTTCTATTGGTGGAATGGGCAATTTTTCAACAACTGAACTTGGCAAGGCTCTTGCAGGAAAGAATGTGTCAGTAAGTCATCTGGTTGGAGATTATACAGCGGAGATTAACGGAACTTCCACTGTAAATGATTTGGAGACAATGATGCAGCTTATTTATTTAGGATTTACTTCAATTCGTAAGGATGAGGCTGCTTATCAGTCTTTATGCACTCAGTATGAGGCATATCTACGTAATATGGAGGCTTATCCTGCCATAGAACTCTCTGATTCCGTTACAAGTATTGTATATGGTAATCATCCTCTTGCAAGGCGTTTGAAGGCTGAAAACATTAAGTTGGCATCGTATGATGAAGGATTGGGCATTGCAAGAAAGATTTTCAGTAATGCGGCTGACTTTAAGTTTGCCTTTACGGGTAACATTAATATGGAGGAGTTTGTACCTCTTGTTTGCAAGTATATAGCATCACTGCCTGCGGGTAAGGCTAAATCAAAGGCAAAGGATATTGGACTAACTCCGTCAAAATCAAACAGAAAGGTCTCATACAGAAAGGTTATGGAGAATCCTAAAACCACGGTTAAGATTTACGCTAACGGTAAAATGAGTTACACGCTTGCTAATAAGGTTAATATTGCGGCTCTTGACCATATTCTTGACATTGTATATTTTGAGAATGTCAGAGAAAAGGATGGCGGTACATACGGTGTAAGGTCTGATTTTAACATTGATGACCTGCCTTTCCCATACTATTCCGCAACTCTCTATTTTGATACTGACAGTGCTAAGTATGAGGCTCTTACACCAATTATTCTTGCTGAAATTGAGAATATAGCCAAAAACGGTCCTCGTGTCGCTGACCTTCAAAAGACTAAGGAATATTTTATTAAAACCTACACCGATGCACAGGTGACCAATCAATATTGGCTTGGTGCAAAGGAGGAGGAGTATATAACAGGTCTTGATATAGCCACGCACTATGTTGATGCTGTAAATGCCCTTACTGTTGAATCTGTCAGAAACATTGCCTCCGCCATTCTCAAGAACCTTAAATCACAGCAGATTATTCAGGTTGGGGTGAAGTAGGGGGTGTTGTTTGGTTGCTTGGCTTTTTGGCTTTTAGATTGTTTTTTACAGCAACCTCTGCATAGGCTCACGCTCTATTAGCCCTAATTCCATGCCGCAGTCTGCAATGGCTTTGGCAAGAGTGTCCTTGAAATAGTAGGCTACGGAGCCTGTAAAATTAACCTTATATCCGTGTGGATATTGTTTCAGGTTTCTGTTTATGAAACTGCAGAAACTGTTATATACCAATGTGTGGCAGTACTGATGCTCTATGTTTTCTGAAAGGAACGGTGCAAACGATGCCAAGAATCTGTTAGGGAAAGGTTGCTTGTATATTCTATCTACAATGTAAGCCGCATCCATGTTGAATTTTTTAAAGAAAAGGTCTTGAATATCTTTAGGAGCCTGGTTTTTAAGAATGTCAGACACAAGCAGTTTGCCAAGAACGCCCCCGGAGCCCTCATCGCCGATTATAAATCCAAGGGCAGGTATATTTTGAATTATTTTAGTACCATCCCAAAAACAAGAGTTGGAGCCGGTGCCAAGAATACATGCAATCCCTTTTTCATATCCGCATAACGCCTTTGCGGCACCTATCATATCAGACCCCACAGTAACCGATGCAAACGGGAATATGCTTTTAATGGCGTATTTTACAGTCTCTATCTTGTCAGCAACGGAGCAGCCTGCACCATAATATTCCACAGTCAAAACCTTGTCAGGGGTATCAATATTGGGCAAGAGTTGTGTGTTTAGGCACTTTTGAATCTCCTCGCCACTTTGATAATAGGGGTTGATACCGTCTGTCAGTACATACTTTACATCACCATTGTCAGATACAACTGCAAATTTTGTTTTGGTTGAACCGCTGTCAGCAATAATCTTCATATCCGTAATATTTGATAACAAAATTATTGCTTTTTCCCGTTAGCACAACGATGCAAACATAATAAGTTATTAACAATGGTGCCACCTGTTAATAAGTTAAACCATAAAAGATTGTTGGTTATTATTAAAGTGCTTAACTTTGGATCTTAATGGAGGAGAGTGCGGAACATAGCGTATTGCTATTACAGGCAGACGGATTGCAGCCATATAAGAATCTTGCAGTAGAAACCTATCTGTTAGAGAATCTGCACCCATACACCCATGCTTTGTATCTTTGGCAGAATGACAATACGGTAGTGGTAGGAGTCAATCAGAACGCTTTTGCAGAGGTTTCTCCTACATTTAACGGCTATGTTACCCGCAGACTTTCAGGTGGCGGAGCCGTTTACCACGATGCCGGGAACTTGAACTTTACATTTGTTTCAGCAAAAAACAGTTATTCTGTGGATAACAACAAGCGTATTATTTACAATGCTTTAAGAGGGTTAGGACTGAATGCAGAGTTTACAGGTAGGAATGATGTGGTCATAGATGGCAAAAAGATTTCAGGACAGGCATATTGCCTGCGCAGAGACACTTGCTATCATCATGGTACAATACTGATAAACAGCAATGTGGAGCGTATTCAGGCTGCGTTGAGACCTCCCAAGCAGAAATTGGAGTCTAAGGGAGTGGCTTCTGTAGCGTCAAGAGTGGGTAATTTAGTTGATTGGAATCCTAATATTACTGTAGAACAGGTTAGAGATGCGATTGCAAAAGCGTTTCTGGAGTTCTACGCAGATTATAAGGTTGATGAAAAAAGAGTTGATTATACCAATCCTAAATTGCTGTCAATAGCGGAAAAGTTGACATCAAAGGAGTGGATTTGGGGCAGAAACCCGATGTTGACAAACAAGGTGGAACGCAGATTTGAGTGGGGTACAGTGTCTGTGGCGTATGAAATTAAAGGGAATACCCTTACTGATATTGAAATTTTTACTGATGCAATGAATACTGATTGGTGTGATTGCCTGAAAACCACGCTGCTGCATACCCCAGTGAATGAGTGGAAACTGTTGCGGTTTGATAATATAGAAGAAATTGATACATTTTATCTGATATATTCTTAAAATAGATTCTGTAATGTATGTGGTTTTGTGCGACGGCTCGCAGAGTGTTTTATCATAAAGTATGTAATTAGTAAGTATAAGTTGAATTATGAAACTAGCAATAATAGGAGGAGGACCTGCGGGGTATATAGCAGCCTTGAAAGCCGCTGCGGAAGGAATGACCGTCACATTGGTTGAGAAAGACCGATTAGGTGGCACATGCCTGAACCGTGGCTGTATTCCAACAAAGGCACTACTTCAGGCCGCTGCTGTATATGAAAACATAACCGCACAGTCAAAAGTTTGGGGAATGGAAGTTCCTGATGTAAAAGTTGATTTTGATGCAGTATATGCTAAAAAAAGTGCAATAGTGGAACAGTTGCAGAAAGGCATAGCAATGTTGCTTGGCAATGCAGGAGTGGAGGTTTTGGAAGGAACAGCAAAAGTGTTGCCTAATAAAACAGTAAAGATTCAAGAAACAGGTGCTGAGATAAAGGCAGACAAGATACTTATATGTACAGGCTCTGTTTCAGCACGCTTGCCAATAGAGGGAATAGAACTTGCATTAAGCAGTAATGATGTTTTGGCAAGCCCTGTTAACGGAGAAAGAGTTGCCATTATTGGCGGAGGCGTGATAGGAGTGGAATTTGCTTTGATGCTTGCAAAATTTGGTTGCGAAGTATGTATATACGAGTTCCAAAATGCCTTAGTAGCAATGATGGATACTGATATTTCCAAACAACTTGCATTGCAACTCAAAAAGTTGGGCGTAAGGCTTCAGTTACAGGCTGCGGTAAGTAAGATTTCAGCAAAGGACGGAGGCTTTGAAATAGAGGCTATGGTTAAGGAGAAACTACATACCGCACAGTATGACAAAGTTATTGCATGCGTTGGCAGAAAGCCGTTCAGAGACGGAGTCTTGGCTGACGGAGTTGAGCCTGATGACGATATAAAATTTGCCGGCGATGCGGCAGGCGGCATACAACTTGCACACTTTGCATCGGCACAGGCCACAAACATAATAGAGGAGTGGGCAGGAAAAAAACAAGTGTTCAATATGGACTTGGTACCGCAATGTATATACACTTCACCAGAGGCGGCATCGGTGGGGAAACGTGAGCAAGACTGCAAGCCTGAAGGGGTTAAAATAGGTATGTACAGAATTAATGGCAACGGTAAGTCATTGATAATGGGAGAGAACAGTGGGTTTGTCAAAACCATTTTCTCAATTGAAACGGGTAAACTAATTGGAGCACATATAGTTGCACCTCACGCCACTGATATGATAGGAGAGTTGGCATTGGCAATTTCAAAGGGTATGACAGACAGTAAGATAGGCGGCGTAATTCACGCTCACCCAACAGTTTCGGAATCAATTTTAGAATCAATAAATTCAATAAAATAATTACTATTATGAACATTCCAAGCAATTTAAAGTATCTTCCAACACATGAGTGGGTGTTGGTTGAAGGCTCAAAAGCCAAAGTAGGTATCTCAGATTTTGCACAGCACGCATTGGGCGATGTTGTCTATATTTCATTGCCTGAAGTGGGTGATGAGGTTACAGCCGATGAGTCATTTGCAGATATTGAGAGCGTAAAGGCTGCATCTGAGGTGTTTTGCCCAGTATCAGGCACTGTTACAGCAATAAATGAAGACCTGGATGCTGATGCAGGTCTGCTTAATCAGGACCCATACACAAACTGGATTATTGAGGTGGAATTTTCAGCATTGTCAGACAAACTTGTTGACGCTGCTCAGTATGAAAAAATTTGTAATGAGGAGAAATAATTTATGCGTACCCCTTTATATGATACACATGTAGCATCAAACGGTAGAATTGTTGAATTTGGCGGATTTGAGTTGCCTGTTCAATATGAAAGCACAGGCATAAAGGCAGAGCATACTGCTGTGCGTGAGAGCGTTGGCATGTTTGATGTCTCACACATGGGCGAGTTCCTTATGTCAGGACCAAATGCAGAATCGGAACTTAATTATTTGGTTAGTAATCAGATAGTTGGCTTACCAAACGGTAAGGTGCTGTATTCGCTTCTGTGTAATGAGAGCGGAGGCATTGTTGATGACCTTCTTATTTACAAGCGAGCAGAGAACAGTTACCTTATAGTGGTTAATGCCGCTAACATTGATAAGGATTTTGAGTGGATGAAATCCCATTTGCGCAGCGATGTCAAATTTGAAAATATCTCACAAAAGATAGGTCAGATAGCCGTTCAAGGTCCTAAAGCAATTGATGTTATCAAACGTCTCTTCCCCGATGCTGACACCTTGCATAACTACACATTCCTTGAAACAGAATTCAAGGGAGGTTGGTGCGTGCTTTCAAGAACAGGCTATACAGGAGAAGACGGATTTGAGGTTTATGTTGAGGCTGATAAAGTGGTTGACCTTTGGAAACTGCTTATTGAAACGGGTAAGCCTGAGGGTATTATTCCATGCGGTCTTGGAGCCCGCGATACATTGCGTTTTGAGGCAGGAATGCCGCTTTACGGACATGAGTTAAGAGACAATATACCGGCAAATGAGGTTGGTCTTAACTTTGCAATAAAGATGGATAAGGGAGATTTTGTAGGAAGAGAGGCAATTGCAAATCATACAGCCGCATTCTGTAGAAGAGGTATCAAGTTACTTGGTAAGGGCATAGCCCGTGAGGGTAGCCCTGTATATCAAGGAACACGCCAGATAGGACTTGTTTCATCAGGTAATTTCTCTGTGACTAACGGCGTTGCACTTGCCATGGTAAGAGTTATGAAGGGTATTGAGGGCAATGTGGAGGTTGATGTACGTGGAAAACGTTTCCCTGCAGAGTTTGTAAAATTACCGTTTATCGCTAAACAGAATAATAAATAATATGAATTACACCCCACATACAAAACAAGATGAGGCAGCAATGCTTGCGGCGTTAGGACTAAAGTCAGTGCAGGAACTGATGGATGCCCAGATACCAGAGGAGTTGCGCCTTAAAGGAGGCTTGCCTCTGCCTGAAGGCAAGTCAGAAATGGAAGTTGAGAGGCAGATGCGTGGCATCGCCGCTCAAAATGTTAAGTTTGACCACATATATCGTGGTGCAGGTGCCTATTATCACTATATTCCTGCTACAGTACGTCATATAGCAACCAATACATCACTGATTTCCGCCTATACGCCATATCAGCCTGAAATCAGTCAGGGTATATTGCAAGCCACATTTGAGTATCAGACAATGATGTGTATGCTTACGGGACTTGACGCCTCTAACGCATCTGTCTATGATGGTGCTACAGCTGCTGCAGAGGCTTGCAAACTTGCACTTGACAAGAAACGTAGGCAAATTTTGGTATCGGAAGCCATAAAGCCTGAAAACAGGAAGGTTATTGAAACTTACCTTTATCAGATGAATGTTGACCTTCAATACATTCCAGTAAAAGAGGGGAAAACGGATATTGAGGCACTTAAACTGATGCTTTCAGAACAGACTGCAGGCGTTTACGTTGAGCAGTTGAACTACTACGGCATAATTGAGGATATGAAAGCCATTGGAGATTTGACCGCTCCGCTAAAGGCTTTGTTTATTGCAGGTATAAATCCTATAGCAACGGCAGTTCTTCCGTCTGCGGCAGAGTGTGGGGCAGATATTGCTGTAGGAGAGGCACAGCCACTTGGCTTGTCGCTCTCTTTCGGTGGTCCTTATCTTGGCTTTATGACTGCCAAGATGGAGCATATCCGCAAGTTGCCTGGCAGAATAATTGGTGAAACTGTTGATAAGAACGGTAAACGTTGTTTTGTTCTCACTTTGCAGGCTCGTG
>JAZUKL010000025.1:0-2388 GCA_045643245.1 Candidatus Enterocola sp. | reverse complement strand
TACGGAATGTCAATAATGGCGGTACTGATGGCGGTGCTTATGTTTATGAATATGGTGGTTGCAGGCACATCACAGGCACTGCAACCCCTTGCAGGCAGATTAGGTGGAGAAGGCAACAAGCAAGGTGTCAGATGGGTGGTAAAAATGTCAGCCATTGTGCTTGTTGCAAGTGGCGTGGCACTTGTAATAATTGTCAATGTTCTTGCCTCCCCCATTGCAATGCTGTTCGGACTAAATGGAGAGTGTCTGGAACTTACCATACCTGCTTTACGCATATTCTGCATCTGTTTTCCTTTCTTTGGCATAAGTTACCTGCTGTTTGTAATATGCCTTATTCAAAAAAGGAGGACACTCTCTTGCATTTTGGCAATAACACACTCATTTATGGTGGCTCCTGTAATGTGGTGCATAGTTAAAATAAGACCTGACCTTATATGGCACTCATTTTGGATTGGAGATATTTTGGCAGTAGCCATAGGGCTGCTTTTATATAAAATTTGCAAAGTAAAAATCTATGAACAAAGCATTTGATATTTTTAAGGAGGCGTTGAAATCACCCTATTATGCAGATAAGTATAAGGGTGTAAAAGTGCCTGAGAGTTATGAGGATTGGCTTAAAGTGCCGTTCCTTACCCGCAATGATTTGTTTCAGAATACATACCCTGCCTCCACGGCAATGCTGACAGCACCGCTTGAAAACGCCATAGTGCTGTCAACCGGAGGTTCTACAGGTGTTGCAAGAACAGTAGTTCTCTCAAACGCTGAGTGGGACGCATTTTGCGAGAAACAAGGTGAGGCGTTTTTGACATTAGGCGTTAAGCCTGATGACGTCATTGCAAACCTGTTTGTAGCAGGTCATCTTTGGCCATCATTCATAGGGGTACACGAGATGATTACCCACTCCTGCGGTGTCCACCTGCCTATTTCAAGCAACATTCCTATAGAGGATATTTACAAGATATGCCGCCAATATGAGCCTACAGTTATGGTCTCACTGCCCACTATGTTCGTGTTTTTGGCAGACCTTGCAAAAAAGGAGGGCAAGCCTTTCAAAAACCTGAGACTTATTGCATACGCAGGTGAGCAACTTAGCCGTGAGGCGGAGGCTCACGTACGCAAGTGGTTAGGAGTCAAGTACATAAAGGCACTCGCATACACCAGCAGTGATTGCGGTATTATGGGCATTCAGACCCTTGATGACGGTTTTGGCACCTATCATCTGCCTCAAGACTTCCAATTTATTGAAATTATTAACCCCGATACCCTTCAACCTGTACAGAACGGTGAGTTTGGTGAGATTGTGATAACCAATCTTGTACGCAAACTGCAACCTATAATCCGTTACCGCATAGGTGATATGGCAAAGTGGATTGACAAGGAGAAAGGCGTATTTCAACTTGCAGGACGTGCGGGAGAGGATTTCAAACTTGGCGGAGCGTATATAACCATCGGAGAGTTTGAGAAAGGCATCTCTGAATTCGGTGATTTGAGTATGAACTTCCAACTTGTGCTTGAAGACATTGGCAACAAAATGAATGTAATACTTACGGTGGAGTGTGATGAGCCTGAGAAACACCAAGATTCGGCACTCAGACTAAGGAGCCGCCTGCAAGAGATTATAAAGGATTTGAAAGGTGGTGAGGAGTTAGGGTTCTTCAATAGATATGAGGTGGTGCTGCAACCACTTGGAAGCCTGCCTCGTAATCCAATTACCGGTAAAATCAAGAAAATAATAGATAAGAGAGTATTATGACAGAGGAAAAGACAAATAAACTTTTTGAGCATAGAGATGCCTTTGACTACAGTGGCACATCGGGGCTCTTTCTGGAATCAGTGCGTGAAATGTTCAGATTTCACTCAGAGCACTCTGTAATATTTAACGGCATACAGCATCAGTATGGATTCTCTGTAAATGACATAAACTCAGAAGATGACATACTTCATATCCCTGCCATATTTGTCACCGCCTTTAAGGAGCGTAAACTGCTGAGCCTGCCTGAAAGTGAGATAGTCAAGACCTTTACATCAAGCGGCACTACAGGCAGCAAGTCCCAAATAAACTGGGATAAGGCCTCTATGGAGAGACAAGGCTTTATGCGTACGTCTATAGTTGAGAGTTACGGACTTGCTGACTATGACCAACTTGTAAACAATCTAGTATTCTCATACGCCCCTGAGGTTTCAGGCACAAGAGGCGCGGCACACGCTCATAACGCTTACGCTCAATTTGCAAAGGAGAATGAGACATTCTTTGCCATTCACGCTGACAAGTACGGGAACCCCGATTTCTCTGTAGATGAGGGAATTGCAAAACTTGAGAAATTCGCGGCATCGGGGTTGCCTTTAAGAATAACAGGATTCCCTGCATTCGGCTATATGACACTGACC
>JAZUKL010000024.1:0-10914 GCA_045643245.1 Candidatus Enterocola sp. | reverse complement strand
GGTGATTCAGACCCTTTTTTCACCACCTACAGATACTCCAACTATGCCATTCTGATAAATCTTTATGAGCCTACGCAACCCTATACCGCCATTGACGCATTTTTTATGAGCCAGCCTATAGCCTATCATAACCCCGCTTATTGGGACGCCTTCAATGTGCTTTTTGAAAACTACAATGATATCTCTGCACTTAAAGACAACAAACCCTTGCAGGAACTTGTCATCATTCATCATGTGCTTGCAAAGACACTACCTGTATCTGCTCTAAATAGCATACAAACACCTGAAAATCAAGCAATAGCAAACAGAGCAAAAGAGAGGTTAGGCATTGCGGCAAAGAACGCATATACATCTGTCACTAAAATAAAGAACATTGACGGAGAAGAGTTTGACCTAAAAGATTTTGATTCTTCACAAATTTTTATTATTTTTGCTAATTCAATGTTAGGCAAAAGCCTCAGCGATGTTGAATTTGCAAAAATCAGCAACAAGAAATGGCATGGCAGATGCACTGTTCTTGTAATCTTTACAGACTCTGACAAGACAAAAGTTGATGAGGTAACTGCAAAAATTGGAGAGAGGTATTTCATTTTGCTTGGCAAAGAGAACAAGGAATTTATAAAGGTATTTGATGTTAAAAACGCTCCAGCTTATTTTAGAATTGATGTAAACGGCAAGATTCTGGAGTCTCCGGCTCCTGAGCCAAAAGATTTCTCATTATGAGGAAATATATTCCAAATACACTGACAAGCCTGAATCTATTTTCAGGCTGCATTGCAACGGTGTTTGCAATTATGGCATCGTTTGATGCAAATATTCTGTTTCTGATTGGATACACCCAACAGGAGTGCTTTCTTTACTCATCGTTGTTCATAGCGTTAGGCGCCGTATTTGACTTTTTTGACGGGCTCTCAGCACGTATGCTTAACGCCCACTCCATAATTGGCAAGGATTTGGACTCGCTGGCAGATGACATTACCTTTGGTCTGGCTCCTGCATCAATAATGTTTGCCATATTCAGACAATATCCTTTCACATCTGAACTTGCAAGAATGACAGTGCCTTTCTTAGCATTTCTTATTGCAGTTTTTTCAGCCATCAGACTTGCAAAGTTCAACAATGACACCCGTCAGTCCAAATCATTTATCGGACTGCCTACCCCTGCCAACGCACTTATGATAGCAGGTATGGCAAACGCTCCCACAGCATCATTCCTATGGATGGATTGGCCTGAATTCTCAATGCTATGGCAATGCCCTGGCGTGGGAATCGCCGTACTTCTTATACTTACAGGCACAATATGCTATCTGCTTGTTTCTGAAATTCCAATGTTCTCATTAAAGGAGAAAGGGAAACTTCAAATCATTTTCATTGCCTCAAGTGCCGTTCTCATTCTTCTCTGCGGATTCTTTGGACTTGCATTGTCAATGGCGATATACATTACAATATCGTGGATACTGATGATAATGGCAACCGGCAAGTCATTGAAATGAATTTCTTGAAAAATGTCATAAGAACCATATTCCTGTTACCGGTCTACTTTTATAGAGCCTGTATTTCACCGTTGACACCGCCGTCTTGCAGGTATACACCCACTTGCTCTCAATATATGGTTGAAGCGGTTAAGAAATACGGAATATTCAAGGGAGGTTGGCTTGGAATTAAAAGGCTTGCCCGATGCCACCCATGGGGAGGCAGTGGGTATGACCCGGTACCTTAAAAGTTGAAAGTTAAAAGTTGAAAGTTAAGGAGTAAAGGAGTTAAAAGACTTTTAAACTCCAAAACTCCTTAACTCCTAAACTTTATAGATTATGATTGAAGTAGTAGTAAAAAATTTAGGAAAGACTCTTAACCTTGCCGAAGGCACCACTTTGGCAGAGTTAAGGGATATGTTGTATCCACACAACAAGTATTCAATAATAGGTGCTACGGTAAATAATGTGGCATCGGGGTTATCAACCAAACTGTTTCAAAACAAAACCGTAAGGTTTGTAACCGTAGCAGACCCTGAAGGCAGGGAGATTTACCTGAATTCACTGACACTTGTTCTTGGCAAGGCTGTTTCTGACACTATAAAACACGGCTCATTTATCATAGAGCATTCAATATCAAACGGTTACTTTGTCCGTATATTTGACGGACCTATTGCTGTACTACATGTTACAGGCAACATTATAAAGAAGAAGATGAGGCAGATAATTGAGAATGACATTCCTTTTCAATCTTTTTCAAAGCCTACCGTTGAAGTTGTAAAGTTAATGGAGGATAGAGGTAATACGGCTGCCGCCAATCTGCTCAAATTCAGAAAGTCATTTTACACCACATATTATAAATTGGATGAGACCGTTGACTATGTTGTTACGGGAACTGTTCCCTCAACATCATATCTTAAGGTGTTTGACCTGCAACCGTACAATGACGGATGGCTGCTCCAACTGCCTGACCCAAAATCTGAAGACACAGTAATGCCTCTTGTTGATATGCCAAGACTCTACAATACTTATAAGAATAATTGGAGCCTTGAACACAAGGCAAGACTTACAGGCATTGCAGAACTGAACAATATATCCAAAAACAACCTGCCTGTCATGATAATGATTTCTGAGGCTCGGCATGAAAAGAACATTGTCCGTATATCTGACAAGATAACCTCTGATTCAAAAATAAAGGTTGTGCTTATTGCAGGTCCTTCATCGTCAGGCAAAACCACTTTTTCAAAGAGACTGAGTGTACAACTTGCGGCATCGGGGGTAAAACCTGTGCCTCTGTCACTTGACAACTACTTTGTAAACCGCAACATGAATCCTATTGATGAGAACGGGCAACTTGATTTTGAATCCCTCTACTCTCTTGACCTTCCTAAATTCTATGCTGATTTGGAGGGCTTGATAAAGGGTGAATGCGTAAACACTCCTGTATATAATTTTGAAACAGGGCTTAGAAATGAGACACCTGTTCCTCTAAAACTAAATGATTCTGAGGTGCTTATTATTGAAGGTACGCACGCTCTTAACCCAGAACTTACAAAAACACTGCCAGAAAAGGCTCTTTTCAAAATTTTTGTATCGGCGTTAAATACTATGTCTCTTAATGACCATATATGTATTCCTGCAGATGACACCCGTCTGTTACGCCGAATAATAAGAGATTTTAAGTATCGTGGATACTCTGCTGAAGACACAATATTAAGATGGCCAAGCGTAAGGCGTGGTGAGGTTAAATGGATTGACCCGTTCCAGGAGGAGGCTGATGAAATGTTTAATTCATCTCTGCTGTTTGAACTTGCCGCCACCAGCCGACAAGCCATTCCGCTTCTTATGGAAGTACCCCATTACAGCGATGCCTACCCTATTGCATACCGATTACGCACAATGCTAAGATTTATACAACCTATAAACTTCAATGACATTCCGGCAACCTCTCTGCTAAGAGAATTCTTAGGTGGCAGTGGGTTCAAATATTAAGTCATTTATGTACCTAAAAAAACATAAAAGAATCTGTTTTGTTCTGCTACTACTTTTGCATTTTACTATGATGCAGGCATCTGATGAGGCTGGTTCTTGGATTAGTGTGGATTTTTATAAAGGTTTAGGCAGCAGGTGGCAACTTGGTGTCGGTACAGAACTTAGGGTGTATGATAACTTTAGGAGTATTGACCGCTGGCAGGTAAAAGCGGACGCTACATTCAAGGCATGCTCCTTCTTAAGGCTATATACATCGTATGAGTTTCATCTGAAATGGAAACAGAATAATCTTAATGATAATGAGATTGTGCCACGTCATAGAGCCAAATTTGACATAGTGTTTCATGGTAAAGTTGCAAAATATCTAAAACTTTCCATGCGTGAGCGCTATCAGTTCACCCATACAAGTGCAGTAAATGCTACGCTAGCCGCTAATGAGCACCATCTGCGTAGTAAGTTTAAGATGGATTTTCCTGTAAAGAAATGGACTCCATATCTATCGTATGAGATTTACAACCGAATAGATAAAGGTTTTCAATTTGATGAGATGAGATTTGCTGCAGGTACAGTATATTCCATTAACAATCACCACGATATAAGTTTTGGTTACCTACTTGACATGAAACCCGATGCCAATAACCACTTTAACAAACGGGTGCATGTAATACAAATAGGGTATGCGTTTAGGTGGTGAGCAACTGCAAAGGAAAATCACTAATTTCACCTACTTACGGACTAAAAACAGCACCAGATACAAGACCTGCATATCCTATGCCTGCTATTGCAATCTTCGTATACTTTTACTGAAATCAATAATTCCACTCGATGGGAATCTGAATGACATTACAGTATTGGTCTTGTCATTTGAAACACAGAAGTCACCTTGAGTGATTATATCCATTCCAATAATTATTCCAACATCATCTGAGGTAGATATATAATCACATCCACAAACCTGAGGAGCGAAAGTCATCAAATCAGTTCCTTTCTCAGTACAAAGTGTAAGCTGAGTTTGATATGAGGGTTCATCAACGGAACCTGTTACTGAGCATATTGTACAATATCCAATTATTTCCAGACCAAGTTGTTTGGCAAATGAAGTCTTAATCATAGACATTGTAGCACCGGTATCCCAAATGGCTCTAGTACAAATAGTGAGACCTGTTCTAGGCTCAGTTACTTTGACTGTTGAACAAAGTTCAACAGAGGGAAAGGCATCATATTTTGAGAAAGCGAGTATTTTATGCATGAGCAAAAACTACTCTAGAGTGAAGAACCGAGGAAGAAGGGGCTTGACAATGCTGTATAATGTATGTACCTGCTTTATATTTACCCATAGCATCCTTATAGGCATCCATACTGCTGTCGTAAGATGCAACAACCCTATCATCTACAAAAATTACATATTTCCCAAGATATTCTGCAACTATTTTTTGCTGATTCTTAAGAAAATTCCTATACATTTCCAATTGTGTCATAATAAACCCTCCCTTCATATAGTTTTTGCAAAGATAATATTTTTTTGACTTATTATCAAATACATAGCAAAATCAGTGCCAAAATCGTCACTTAAATAATAATTTTGCTCAGAAGATAATTTTTTCATCATGTTCAATGGCTTCCTTTAAATCCTTATTCATACTATTGTGTTTACGCAATACATCAACCTCACAACCCAACAAACTCTCTAAATAAATTTTGTTGGCATTTTATTTCTGCAAATGTACAAATTATTGCAGCATTTTCAAAACTGCAAAGGAAAAATCAAGTGGTTTTGAATTTGGCTATGGTATATACATACCCTTTTTCCAAGTTTTCAACCGTATGTAAGTTGTATATATCGGGGGTGAGGATATCTTGCATAAAGTCTGTTATACCTGTGCCTGTAAGTTTGCTTACAGCCTCTTTCTGTGTCCAAAGTCTTGTAAAGGCAAGGCTTGGATTTGCAGAGGTGCTTATGAGTGCGGACTCTTTCTTATTCATAACCTTATCTATAAGTCCGTCAGACGGGCGTCTTATCTCTTCAATATCCACCCCGATGGGTTCTGTATCCACCGCCACTGCTATTCCCTTTTTGCAATGGCTTATATTAAAATAAGTGCCTTTAAGTTGTTTTAAGAATGGTTTTCCGTTTTCTCCGTACCCCCAATCGGAGACTTTATCTGCGGAGCCTATCATATTCTGAAGCATACAATAAGATTTGAGGGAGGCAAACTGACCAAACAGGTGCTTGAATTTCAGAGCCTCTTCTCTACGCCAAGCAGGAACATTGTCAATCAGGCTTGCAATGGAATCCTGATTTATAGTGTCCATATCGTCAAAAATCTCCAACATCTACAGCATTTCAGGCAATGTAAACATTTTCATTGAGTTAGAACCTTTTATAAGGATTGTTTTTCCTGTAATAGGTTCTTTCTTTATAAACTCTTTTAAGGTATCAACGTTGTCAAAATTAAGGAATGTGTGGTCTGCGGAGCCAAACCTTTTGCCAACAAGAATAACTTGTTCAAAGTCGGCGGACTGTAGCAACGATACTATTTTCTGATGTTCTGTTTCACTATCTGCACCAAGTTCACCCATATCACCAAGTATGGCACACTTATGATCTGATTCCAAGTTCATGAAATTCTTTATGGCGGCGGTCATGCTGGTAGGATTGGCGTTATAGGCATCTACAATCAGAGTGTTGGAAGCGGTTTTTACCAACTGTGAACGGTTGTTAGATGGAGTATAATCCTCAAGAGCGGACTTAATGTCATGCATCGGGACATCAAAAAATCTTCCCACACAAACTGCTGAAAGCAAGTTGGAAATATTATAATCTCCAATAAGTTTTGTATGAATCTCAACCTCTTCATCAAAGCACTCAACCTTTGCACTCAGATATGGAGTACCGTCTTTAATGACTTGACCGCTAACATAATTGGAATCTTTTTTTGTTAGTCCATAGCCAATGGTTTTAAGTCCACGTTCAGCAGCCATAGATGTAAGGTCTTCACTGTCAGAGAACAAGAATGCCATACCTCCGTTATCACGCAGGAAATCATAAAGTTCACCCTTGGTTTTCTTTACCCCCTCAAAACTGCCGAACCCCTCAAGGTGTGCCCTACCCACATTGGTTATAAGACCATAATCAGGACACACTATATTTACAAGTGTCTTTATCTCTCCAGGGTGGTTAGCCCCCATCTCCACTACGGCAATCTTATGTTGCGGAGTTATTTGCAGAAGTGTTTTTGGCACTCCAATATGATTATTGAAGTTACCTTGTGTATATAGCACGTTACCCTTTTTACTCAATACGGCACTTACCAACTCTTTAGTTGTGGTTTTTCCGTTAGTTCCTGTTATACCTACAATGGTGGTGCCAAGTGCCTTTCTGTGTTCCGCAGCCAAATTCTGTAAAGCCTTAAGTACATCTTCAACCACTATGAAACGGTTGTCAACGGCAACTTTAGGGTCATCAACCACAGCGTATGCACAGCCTTTTTCCAATGCACTTGCGGCATACTGATTACCATCAAAACTTTCACCCTTTAGGGCAAAAAACATGGAGCCTTTAGGGCAGTCTCTGCTGTCTGTTGTAATGACTCCGCACTCTAAAAATTTGTTATAAAGTTCCATTGTTTCACCTTTTTTGCAAAATTACGCAAAAAACTTGTAACTTTACGCCCAAATACTATTCATAATATGAACAAAAGCAAAATATTTTTGTACGTGGCAGTAATGGCATCGGGATTAGCCCTAATGACATTGATAGGATGTAAAAAAGGTTCCACAAATCATGACGTTCAGATAAGTGCATTCTCTTTTCAGACCTCTACACTTGCACCTGACATAAGGAGTACAACCTTTATTGTTGACACACTAAATAAAATAATTTATAACGTTGACTCTCTTGCATTTACTGATGACCTTACAAAACAGGTGCCTGTTGTTTCCTGTTTTGCAAAGCCTGATGAACTTAGAATTAATGATGTGTCTTGGAATCAGGTTGACTCTGTAGATGTTTCCAATCCGTTCAAACTGACGGTTGTATCGTCTGATAAAAAAATAGTGAATGACTATAAGGTTACGGTGATAAAGCATAAGGTTGACGCAAACAAGATAACTTGGACTTCATATAGTACAAATATGCCTGCTGACGGATTCAACGGCGGTAAGGTTTTGGTTTCAGATTACGGATACCTGTTTGTTGGAGTTGACAAATCATCAAAGACTGTAGTCTATACAAGTGAAAATGGAAGCAGTTGGACAAAACAGTCAGAAAGCGGAGTTTCACTGAATCTTTCAACTCTCTTTATGCCTATTAATTTTATGGCACCGTCAACCGCTTTTGCCGTTGGAACAGACAAGTGTCTGTACATAATGAACGCAGATACATATCTTTTTGAAAAGGCTGACGTTTCATTAACAGACGGTTACACTCTTACCGATATTATTGGGGAGTATGAGCAGACGGTTCTGTTACTTGCCGTAAAGGATAATATGCCTGCTGTTTTTGGGTATGCCGAAGGAACAGTTAAATTAATCACCCAACTGTTGCCTGCGGGTTTCCCAATAAAGGGCAATGCAGCCAAGTGTACGGTGTTGTTTGACGAGGTTGCCGGTGAAAATACATACGCCTCATATCTTATTGGAGGTGAAAGTACGACCGGATTGGTTCAAGGTGTGTATTCAGAAGATGACGGAATTTATTGGACAAATGTTATAAAGAACACAGACTATTGTTTTCCTCCGATAAAGAACGCATCTGCAGTGTGGTATGACAAGCGCCTGTTTGTTTATGGAGGTCAACTTTCGGACGGCAGTTACACTAAAGGTTACCATAGTTTTGACTCAGGCTTTTCATGGACGGCTCTTACCGTGGCAGAGAATCTTCCGTCAGATTGTGAACTTGCGTACAATATAAGTGCTGTCCATAAAAGGTATGATGACTATATGTACATTTTTGGAGGCTATACTACAAACGGAACCTATAAGTTCCAATGTTACAAAGGTATTGCCATTCATAAAAGTTTTATTATACAATAGTATATGAAGGTTCTTTTTCCTGGCTCTTTCAATCCGTTTACAATAGGTCATAAGAATATAGTTGACCGTGCCTGCCAAATGTTTGACAAGGTGGTGATTGCTGTTGGTGTTAATTCAGAAAAGCACTCCGATACGGAATCTTCAGCATCGTTGGTTGACAGTATAAAAAAAATCTACAACGGCAACTCCAAAGTGGAGGTTATAAGTTACAATACACTTACCGCACAGGTTGTTAAAGAGATGGGCATAGACTTCATAATAAGGGGAATCCGTAACTCTGCTGACCTTGATTATGAGAATGAAATAACCCGCGTGAACTACACTGTTTTTGGAGTTGAAACCCTCTACATGCTTGCAGACCCAAAACTTAAAGAAGTATCATCTACCATAGCCCGTGAACTGCATAAGTATGGGGTGAAAATCTGAATTTCCCCTTGCAATTTTGAAAATGCTGTAATAATTTGTACATTTGCAGAAATAAAATGCCAACAAATTTATGAGCACAAATAATTACATATCACTATTGCGTGACAATTCCAATTATATTAAAAGCAATTTTAATGTAAATGCGATGTCTTTGTTTGGTTCAGTAGCAAGAAATGAGCACCATAAAGGCAGCGATGTGGATATTTGTGTGGATATGCCTCCTAAAATTTTGTTAATAAGTGGATTAAAAATTTATTTGGAGAGTTTGTTGGGTTGTGAGGTTGATGTATTACGCAAACACAACAGTATGAATAAGGATTTAAAAGAAGCCATTGAACATGATGAAAAAATTATCTTCTGAGCAAAATAAAAGAGTTTTATTAACCCTCAAACAAATTGTTGCTGCAATAGACCAATTAACTGATTGGAATAAGAACATTAAAAATTCCAATGAATATTTAATTTCTCCTGAAGGAACTAAGTTATTAGCGGCATCTTGTATGTTAATAGAAGGCATTGGAGAGGGTGTAAAAAGGGTAAATCAACTGACAGAAGGAGAAATTTTTAAACTTAGACCTGAAATCCCTTGGGAACAAGTATCAGGTATGAGAAACCATATTGCACATGGTTATTTTGAAATAGATGAAGAGGTGATATTTGATACCATTAAGACGGAGTTACAGCCTCTTAAAGTTGCTATAGAGTTTATCATTAATCAATTATAATTATTATGACATCACCAGCATCGTAGAGGCGATGCACCGTTAAGCCTTGGGCTTAACAAGACATATTGATAAAGCGTTATAAGCAGAACTTGAACTTTTGGAATCTGGACAATTTCAAAAAAAACATTCTCAAGCACAAGCCTATGTACGCTCACGTTTATGAAGCGTGGGCTTTTTGTGCATAATTTGAGAATGTAGGTAGTCCAGAACCTCAAAAGTTCAAATGAAGCAAACAAAAGTTCCACGCATTTTTTATGTTTAACTATATATCCCGATGTGCCGATGGACAATAACAGGCAACCAATTATTATGAAGAAAAGACTACTTTTAGTATTATTAACAGGACTGCTGGCAGTGCCGCAAGTGTTAGCCGCATACTATGACTTCTCTGCAGTTTGTAAAAGTGGACAAAGGCTATACTATGAAATTATAGGTGATAATGTTACCGTGGTTGATGGATATAGTATTTTTGACGAACCAACAGGTGATCTCGTAATTCCATCTATTGTGACTTATTACAATAAAACATACAGTGTTACAGGATTAGGAACATCTGCTTTTAGTGGATGCCGTCAGCTTACATCCGTTATTATACCTAGCAGTGTAACATCAATTGGGGAGAAAGCTTTTTCTAGTTGTTCATTAACTAAAATTACAGTTGAGAAAGGGAATGTTGTATTTGATTCCAGAGATGATTGCAACGCTGTAGTGGAAACAAAGACAAACACCTTAATAATCGGGTGCAAAAATACAATTATACCAAATAGTGTTACAAAATTTGGAGAACGTGCTTTTTATAGTTGTTATGGTTTAACTACTATCAACATACCAAATAGTGTTACAGAAATTGGAGCAGATGCTTTTTATGGTTGTTCATTAACTAAAATTACAGTTGAGAAAGAGAACGTTGTATTTGATTCCAGAGATGATTGCAACGCTATAGTGGAATCAAAGACAAACACTTTAATAATCGGGTGCAGGAATACAATTATACCAAATAGTGTTACAAAAATTGGAGAACGTGCTTTTTATAGTTGTGATGATCTAACTACTATCAACATACCAAATAGTGTTACGAAAATTGGAGATTATGCTTTTTTCCTTTGTGATTTAACTACTATCAACATACCAAATAGTGTTACAGAAATTGGAGATTATGCTTTTGGAGCATGTTGGGCACTATATTCTGTTGTTATTCCTAAGAGTGTTAAAAAAATCAGGAGAGAGGCTTTTGAAGCTTACCGTGTTACGGGTGGAAAAGCTTA
>JAZUKL010000023.1:0-13392 GCA_045643245.1 Candidatus Enterocola sp. | reverse complement strand
AAGCAATCATTATCATGGAACAAAGTTTTGGTGTATAATTTAGGATTTGACAAACAAAGCTCGGATACAAAAAATCATTGGATTTATTTTCCTGAAAATAAATATTGCTTTTATAGAGTAGGATTCTATAATAATATTGTTTCAAGTGAAAGGATGTCATTATACATAGAAATAGGATTAAAACCAGAAGATGATGTAAATGTTAATGACAAACTTCAACAAGTGTTGAATGATTTAAGGGTTGCTGGAATTGTATCTGACCAAAATTTAATATCGTGGCATTCAGTGATAATGAATCCCGCTTATGTGCATATTAGTAAAAAAGGGATAGAGGAAGTCAAAAAATGGAAATCATTTCTTAGTGCAAGACAGATTTATTCTATTGGAAGATATGGTAGTTGGAACTATAGTTCAATAGAAGATAATATGAAAGAGGCAATTCAACTGTCTGATTTAATATCTATGCATAAAAGTTAAGTTTGTCTGTCGGTGAGGTTACAGAACTTCAGCTACTACAAAGTTTGAGCCGCCAACATAGATTAGGTCTGATGCGACGGAGTCCGCTTTGGCTGATGCAAACGCCTCTTTTACAGAAGGGTAGCAATTTCCTTTTAATCCATACTCCGATGCCAACGCCTGTAAATCTTGTGCAGGCAGTGAGCGCTGAGTTGCAGCGTTGCAGAAGTAATATTCTGCATCTTTAGGCAGTAGGGCAAGTACGGCGGATATGTCTTTGTCCTTAACCATGCCAAACACAATCCTCAGTTTTGTGAATTTAGGAGCCTCAGACTTCATCATTTTCTGCAGATGCTCTGCGATGTAGCGTATGCCGCCCTCGTTATGAGCAGTATCTGCAATAATAAGCGGTTTCATCCCGAGAGTTTGCCATCGTCCCATCAGCCCTGTGTTTTTAACCACATTTGCAAGTCCTTTTGCAATGGCATCATCAGTAATATTAATGTCAAGTTTAAGTACCTCAAGAGCGGCAAGAATGGTTTTAAGATTCTTTTCCTGACACAGACCTTTCAGTTCAAACTCCACATCGGGGAACTCCATATCTTCAGCCCAAACAATAGGGGAGCCTTTGCTCTCATAAATAGGTCTGAGATTTGCAGGAGCCTCACCAATAACAGCCGGAACATTAGGTTTGATTATGCCTGCCTTTTCACCTGCAATAGCCTCAAGCGTGTTTCCCAACTGTTTTATGTGGTCAAAGCTTACATTGGTTATAATACTCACAAGCGGAGTTATAATGTTGGTGCTGTCAAGCCGTCCGCCAAGCCCCGTCTCAATTACCGCCACATCAACCCCCATATCCTTAAAATACTTGAAAGCCATAATGGTGGTAATCTCAAAAAACGACGGTTTCAACGTATCAATCAGCTCTTTTGATTCCTCTACAAAATCCACTACATATTTTTGTTCTATCGGCTTACCGTTCACCCTTATTCTTTCTGAAAAGTCCTTTAAGTGCGGTGATGTATATAGTCCTGTCCTATACCCCGATTCCTGCAATACTGACGCAATGCTGTGAGTAGTGGAACCTTTCCCGTTAGTGCCTGCTACGTGGATTGTTTTATATGCTTTGAAAGGCTCTTCGTATGCCTTTGCAAGAGCCAATGTTGTATCTAATCCCTCCTTGTACGCCGATGCTCCCACCTGTGAGAACATTGGGGTTTTTACAAACAGATAGTCTAGTGTTTCTTGATAATTCATATCGGTGTCCAGTCAGGAAACAGCTCTGTTTGTATATTATGTTGTATGCAATACATTACATTGGACTGCATGTCACCTAAGGTATACATATTATCATTTTTTTTATGCATTTTTATTAGTGGTAAGTGTTCTTTTATATTTTGGATTGATTTTTCAAAATATTCTTTGCTAATTTCACAGGCTGTAAGATTGACATTCATTCTGTAGCAGGCAATAGCAATGGTTCCGCTTCCTAAATGAGTGTCTAATATTTTACTACCCGGAGAAGAGTATAGTTTGAGTATCCACTCATATAATTCTATTGGTTTTTGTGTCGGATGTATTTTGTTCTTATTTTGTTTTACGCTGAAATGAAATATTTTTGATGGCTTGTCAAACGATGTCCATGCCATCTCTGCCATAGAAAAATTATTTAATGTTTCAGGTTGTTTTTTATCCCAAATAATAAATCCTTTGTTATATTCACTTCTGGACCACAAAAAGCTGAAATAATTGCCACCCCAAATTATTTGATTTTTGGATACTCTAAAAAGTTCTTTGAAATATTCATTTGTAGGTTTTATATCCCATTTACTGTATTCTTCTTTGTTGAATTTGTGATCTCCACCTCTTGCTGTCTTATTAAGAATTCCGTATGGAGGGTCAACGATAGCTATATCAAAGTATTTGTCAGGATACCTTGACATTAAATTCATATTGTCTTCGTTAGAAATCGTTATCATTTTCTGTTAATGGAGAATGTTGAGATTGTAAGATTTGAAACCAATTTGCTAATGTCTTCTCCTAAATTATTTATTATTATCTTGTCAAAATTAGAATAATCAATTTTACGCATATCACTCTCAATGCAATTGTAAAGGTATTCGGCAAATGTGTTGGCTAATAATATGACTACAGGAGAACCCTTAATATCTCTTTGTGCAGCAGGAACATATCTTGGGGTAATCACTATGGTGTAGGCTCCTCCAATTTCTTCTCTATGCTCTCTTAGTCTTCCTATATTAATTTCTGTAAGTTTGGTTGATGTTGATTTGGATTCTACTGCAAATTTCTTTTTATCTTCTGTAAGATAGATACATTCAATATCAGTATGACCTGCTCCCCCAATTTTATGTGCCTCAACATTATAAAACATATTAAATCCTTGCTCTAATACATCTTCAAAAAGATATGCCGTTTCGTTTTCAGGATTGTTGGAGTATTCTTCAATCAATTTAGGTAATTTGAGAATTTCAATAGTTCGCTCTGTTTCGTTAATGTGTTCCAGCAATACATTAGGATAAAAATTGAATATTTCTTTAACGATGTCAATGCGTAAACGTTCAGGACTATTTAATAATAAAGGATTACAGGAATAGGAATATTGACTTTCCAAATCGCGAAGGAGAGGAATAAGAGAATTAGGAATAGTAACATAATTACGTGTAACTTTCCTGAATGTCCCTGTATTACCATGTTGTAACTGGCATATGGTTTTTCCGTATTTTTTTATCAAAACTCCTGCACTTTGTAAAAACTCCGATACATAATAATCCCATTCGTATGTTGCATTAACGTATGAATGTGTGTCTTTATTCAATTCTTTCTTTATCTCTTCGTCTGACAAAGCCCTTAATGACAATATTTTTTTGACTAATGATTCATAGGATGATTCATCTATCTTTGTGATAAAAACGATAGATAGGGTTATTTCATAGGCATATAATCGATTTTCTAATCTTTTATCAGTCAACAACTTGAATATTAATCTGAATGGATATATGTTAAAATCTGTATCTGTTCCACTATGTGGATGAGGGTACTGAATAGCCCATAGCATAGTTAAGAATATCTTAGCGACTTTTTCTTTGTTTTCTTTGCATTTTAAAAGAAGGTTACCTAATGGACTAAACATAAATCTGTCAATGCCATTTATTTTGGTTTGATAACCAAACATATAAAATGATAATTGATTGATTTTATGATTTATGGCATCTAACGGTAGATTTGGATTACGCTCATTATACAATCTAAGCTCCCTTAATTTTTGATTAAGTCTTGATTTTTCTTCTGTAGAAATTGTGGCTTTTGAATAGCACTTTAGAATATCAGCTACATCACACAATAGATTGAAATCTCTTGTGTGCCTATATAATATCCATTTGGGTCTCGTTATGCGTTTTGTCATATTAACTGTTAATTTCTGCAAATATTTTTTTTACCATTAAAGGTGGTATACATTCCCCTATACATTTTCGTATCAATAATTCTGGTGTATCATCGGGAATATTCCAATTTTCAGGAATAGATGATAATAACATAAGTTCTAATGGGGTTAACACTCGTGCGTCAGAATAAGTGCCATCATCTTTCTTTTTACCAGGATGAACATTCATTTGAGAACTGATGGCATCGTTTCTAATAGTAATTGTAGGTGCAGGTTCGTCCCATTTCATTCTTTTATAAGTGGTGTTATAAGCTTTTATTCTTTCTCCATTTTGATTTTTAGGATAATAAATTTTATTTTCCATTGCTGAATGACCGGTCGCGGTGTGTTTCATGCATTCAATTTGGCTTGTTGTATGCTTCCTCGCATAATGCCACTTGTATGCTGATTTTTCTCCAGATTCTAATGAAGGAAGATGTCCAATGGCATCTTTGACGGTGACAGTTCTTTCTTTCTTTGGTATTCCCCAAGTACTCCCTTTCATGTACAAGCGGGTGATTGCTCGTGTTCGCCGTTGGGCAATACCATAATCAGCGGTATCATATATTGTATAATCTATGTTGTATATGTCGCTGAATTGTTCTTTCAATATATCTGCAATTTTTACATATTTACCATTGTGAGGTAGTTTGATGGTGAAAAATCGAGGAACATTTTCTATAAGAACAAATTTTGGTTTTTTGATTTTTATAAAGTCAATTACCTTGAAAATTAAATAGTTCCTTTTATCGGAACCCATTTGTGCCTGCGTTTTGTTTTTGCCTGCAATGCTCATTCCTTGACAGGGAGGGGATGCCAACAAAATGTCTATTTTATCAGGAGAGGATGTAAGTATCTGTTTGTATGTTTTGTCATCAGTAATATCTCCACAAATCATATTCGTGTTAGGATATTGTGCCCTATATAAAGCAGCTCTTTCTTGTATTAACTCATTTGCAACCACAATATTAATTCCTAATTCATTTAAATATTGTTCTGCAATACCAGCACTTGAAAAAAGAGAAACACCTATCATACAAAATACTCGTAGTACAAAATTATAAAAAATATATATCAAAAATGAGCTGTGCTCAAATAAGTTATCAACAAATTCAAAATTTATTCAAACTTTATCGCTCTTGCAGGAACAATACGTGCTATAACCGTACTTGGAAGCAGAAGCATCAGCATCGCTGTGGCGGCAGAGAGAACATTAAGCAATACAATATCCCGTGCATTTAATATAATTGGCACATAATCAACAAAATAGATAGAGGCATCAAGACTAAGAATATGGAAATGCATTTGTAAAAGACATAGCCCTATGCCCACAATATTGCCCCAAAACAGACCTCTCAAAATAAGGAAGGAACTCTGAATCAGGAACACCTTTCTGATGCTCCAATTCCTTGCCCCCATAGCCTTTAGAATGCCTATAAAGTTGGTTTTGTCCAAAATAAGAATAAGCAGACCTGAAATCATATTGAACCCTGAAACCAGCAGCATAAGAATAAGGATTACTGCCACATTTGTGTCAAGTAAAGCAAGCCAGCCAAAAATCTGAGGGTATATCTCCTTAATGCTTCTTACATAATATATTGTTCCGTGCGGGTCAATCTTGCCGTTAGTGGTAAGGAATACGCTATATGCAGTGTCTTCAACCTTGTCATAATTGTCAACAAGAATCTCCATGCCGCAAAACTCGTCATTATTCCAATTGTTGAGTTTTTGGCAATGACGTATGTCGCCAATCACAAAAAGTTTGTCAAACTCCTCAAGTCCTGTTTGGTAAATGCCTGAAACAGTGAATTTTCTAACTCTTACATTGTTGTCAATGAAGTATGCCAATATGGCGTCTCCAACTTTAATTCCAAGCCCCGATGCTGTATTTTTTGAAACTAAAACCTCATTTGATACAACGCTGTCAGCAAAGTTTGGGAACTCTCCGTCGATTAGGTTTTTCTTGAAAAATTCAAGGTCAGCATCGGCAGACCAGCCTTTAAGAACTATGCCTTCAAAATCAGAATCGGTTTTAAGAATGGCAGGCTTAGTGGCAAAAAACTGAGTGTGGCGTACTCCTTGAACAGATTTAATGGAATCAATAAGGGTGGGAGAGAAGGAGATTGGCTCCATTTGATAAGTGTTGTTGTTGCTGAAAGAGGTTATTTGAATATGACTTCCAAAACCAATGACCTTATTTCTTACCTCCTGCTTGAATCCTATTACCACACCCACTGCAATAATCATTATGGCAAGCCCTAACGCTATTCCAATGGTGGCAATAACAACAGCAGGCTTCCCTTGAAGCCCGTTGCTGTTCTTAAAATGGATTCTATGTGCTATATCAAACTCCCACATAAATAGTTAAAGGAGAAAGGAAAAAGGAGACTGTGACTGTAAAACTGGCTGTAAGCAAACTGGGCGTAGCCAAAGGAGAGATGCTCCTCCCCTTGGGGGAGGTTAGGAGGGGGCTTTCTCATTTCTCATTTCTCATTTCTCATTTCTCATTTATTTCACTCTCCCTGGATAAGCCTCCAGCGCTTTCTCAAGTATTATTAACGCTTTTTTAAGTTCTTCTGTATCAATGGCGTATGCAACACGAACTTGGTTTTTGCCAATGTTGCTCATGGTGTAGAAACCGCTGGCAGGGGCAAGCATTACAGTCTGACCTTCATACTCAAACTCATCAAGCAGCCATGCACAGAAACGGTCACTGTCATCAATAGGAAGCTTTGCAACTGTATAGAAAGCACCCATTGGAACAGGAGAATATACGCCAGGTATGCGGTTCAGTCCGTCAATCAGGAATTTACGGCGTTCCACAAACTCATTGTACATATCAAGCATATAGTCAGCAGGAGTGTCAACAGATGCTTCTGCTGCAATCTGGCCAACAAGCGGTGGGCTCAGACGGGCTTGACAGAACTTCATGACACTCTCCTTTACAGCCTTGTTCTTTGTAACCAATGCACCTACACGAATGCCGCATTCACTGTATCGTTTTGAAACTGAGTCAAAAAGAATTACATTATCTTCAATGCCGTTCAAGTGGAATGCTGAAATATATGGGGCTCCTGTATAGCAGAACTCACGATACACCTCATCAGAGAATAGGTAAAGGTCATATTTCTTTACCAAATCCCTAATCATATTCATCTCCTTACGGGTGTAAAGATAGCCGGTAGGGTTGTTAGGATTGCAAATAAGAATACCTTTTGTACGTTGTGTTATTTGTTCCTCAAACTTTTCAACCTTTGGCAGTGAGAAACCTTCCTCAATTGTTGAAACCACAGGACGAATAACGGCACCGGCACTAATTGCAAACGCAGTGTAGTTGGCGTATGCAGGTTCAGGCACAATTATTTCATCGCCTGGGTCAAGGCATGACATAAAGGCAAAGTTCACAGCCTCACTACCGCCGCTGGTAACAATAATATCTTGCGGAGTAACGTCAATCTTAAATCTTTTGTAGTATTCTGCAAGTTTGTATCGTAGGGTCTTGATGCCGTCAGAAGGGCTGTATTCCAATACTTTACGGTCAATATTCCTAATAGCGTCAATAGCCACCTGAGGAGTTGGAAGGTCAGGCTGACCAATGTTCAGGTGATAAACCTTGATACCTCTCTCTTTTGCCTTGTCTGCAAGAGGTACAAGCTTTCTGATAGGTGATTGAGGCATCAGACGGCCTCGTTCTGAAGTGTTAGGCATTGTGTGTTTTGAAATTTCAGTGCAAAGATACTTTTTTTTATTGACTTTCAGCACATAGTAGCCTATTTTTATTTCAATTTTATTACGCGTTTACTACGCAAAGCATAAAAAACAGTGTTGTAACACTAAAAATTTCAGCGTTTTAGTTTGATTATTAACAAAAAAATCCGTAACTTTGGAAAAGTTTAATATTAGGTGGCTATGAAGGCGCTTTCACAAGATGACATAAGTTATTTGCACAAGTTTGGCATCGATGCTGAAAATGTTGAAAATCAGATGATTTTGCTTAAGGAGAATGTAAAAGCCCCTCAACTTGTGCGGACAGCAACTCTTGATGACGGCATTAAACTTTACACAAAAGCGGAGGAAGATGCCTTTATAGAACTTTGGAAAACTTTTCTGCAAAAAGGCAAGCCCATCAGTCACTTTATTCCGGCATCGGGTAACGCCTCCAGATTTTTCAGGGAACTTAATGTGTTCCTAAAGTCAAAATACGTAACTCCGCAGACAAACTTTGAGAAAAACTTCTTCAAACACCTTTCAAGTTTTGCCTTTTATAATGAACTGAATAAGTTGTGTATTGAAAAAGAGGGGCATGAAGTGGCTGAACTTATGGAACTTGGAAAGTTTAAACTCATTGTTGAATATCTGCTTACCGATAAGGGGCTTGATTACGCATCGTTGCCACATGCGTTGTTCAAATTCCACACAGACAAATCAAAAACATTTACGGCGGTTGCCAGATACTTGCCCAAAAAGTGGTTCAAATACTACTCATCTTGGGAGGACACCCGCACACCTATACAGGAGAGCCTTATTGAGTGTGCCATGGTAAGTGGAGTCAAAGGCGGTACTGTAAATGTAAGCTACACAACAAAAGTGGGAGAGAGGGAGGTTATTCAAGACTACATCCGTGAGTTTAAGCAACCGATAGAGAAAAAGTTTGGAGTTCAGTTCTATGTCACATTCCCAATTCAAAGCGTTGATACAAACACCATTTCACTTAATTCAAAAGGTGAGGTTTTGAGAGACGCAAAAGGAAACATAACCCTATGTCCTTCAGGTCATGGTGCTTTGTTCCAGAATTTTACATCGATACCTACAGATTACATATTTATAAAGAACATTGACAATGAGGCGGCAGATTCCTTCAGAAAACTGTCTGTAAGGTATAAACAGGTGCTTGGCGGTATCCTGCGTTTCAACCAGAAGAAAATCAAGTCTTATCTGCGTATGATGGATAAGGATGACATGGCAGATGATAAATTGGTTGAAATAATAAACTATGTGGAGAATGAACTTAATATAAAGTTCCCTAATATTTTAAGAATGAGCAAACCTGAGCAGATTGAATGTCTGAAGGCAAAACTGAATCGTCCGTTAAGGGTTTGCGGTATGGTTAAAAATGAGGATGAAAAGGGCGGAATTCCGTGTTGGATAAGGAACGCTGACGATACGGTATCGTTGCAGATAGTGGAATTCTATCAGATAAGCAATGACCCTGAACTGTTGAAGATGTTTAACCGTGGCACACATTTCAACCCTGTTGATATGGTATGCTCAGTAATTGATTATAAAGGTAAGAAGTTTGACCTGTCAAAATACGCCGATGAAAACGCTTGGATAGTGTGTGACAAAGTTCTTGAGAACGGAACAAAAGTCCGTCATCTTGACCGTCCGGGATTATGGAACGGTTGCATGGCAAACTGGAACACCATATTTGTTGAAGTGCCTATCAAGACATTCAACCCTGTAAAGACAATAAATGACCTGCTCCGACAAGAGCACCAGAATTAATTAGCAATTAGTAATTAGTAATTAGCAATTAACTTTTAACTTTTAACTTTTAACTTTTAACTAAAATAAAGTATGACCTCATTGAAAATTATTCAGAATGACCCATGGCTTGAACCGTTTACATCTGCAATTGAAGGCAGATACAATTACGCCCTTAGTAAAGAGGCTGAACTTACAAACAACGGCAAAAACACTTTGAGTGACTTTGCGTCCGGATACCTGTATTTTGGTATGCATAAACTTTCAGATTCATGGGTAATCAGAGAGTGGGCTCCAAATGCCACCGATATATATATCAAAGGTGATTTCAATGATTGGCAAATCAGTGAGGATTATAAACTTAAGCGTCTTGATAACGGCGTTTTTGAGGGCAAGTTCCCTGCAAAGGCATTTAAGCATGGTCAGCTATACAAATTTGTAGTGCGTTGGCCGGGTGGAGAAGGAGAGCGTATTCCTGCTTGGTGTCGCCGTGTTGTACAAGATGACTATACAAAAATTTTCTCCGCACAGGTTTGGGCTCCGGAAAAGCCTTATACATTCAAGACAAAGAATTTTAAGCCAAACACTGACCCTCTTATGATATATGAGTGCCACATTGGTATGGGTACGGCAGAGGAGAAGGTTGGCACATACATTGAATTCAAGGATAATGTACTGCCTCGTGTAAAGGCTGACGGGTATAACTGCATACAGATAATGGCTATTCAGGAGCATCCTTATTACGGCTCTTTTGGTTATCATGTATCAAGTTTCTTTGCCGCTTCATCACGATACGGCACCCCTGAAGAACTTAAGGAACTTATTGATACAGCACACTCAATGGGTATCGCTGTAATTATGGATATTGTTCACTCTCACGCAGTTAAGAATGAAGTTGAGGGTCTTGGACGCTTTGACGGCACTCCTTATCAATACTTCCATGACGGTGGCAGACGTGAGCACCCAGCATGGGATTCTCTCTGCTTCAATTATGGCAAGAATGAGGTTCTTCACTTCCTGCTTTCAAACTGCAAGTTCTGGCTTGATGAGTATCAGTTTGACGGTTTCCGTTTTGACGGTGTAACCTCAATGCTTTACTTGAGCCATGGTCTTGGTGAGGCTTTCAGTGGTTATGCAGACTACTATAATATAAATCAAGACGGCGATGCCATCTGTTATCTTACACTTGCAAATAAACTTATACATCAGGTTAAGCCTAATGCCATTTCAATAGCAGAGGAGATGAGCGGTATGCCGGGTCTTGCCTCTAAGTTTGAAGATGGCGGTATCGGTTTTGACTATCGTTTGGCAATGGGTATTCCAGACCTTTGGATTAAATATATTAAGGAATATACCGATGAAAACTGGAAACCAGGTCATTTGTTCTGGGAACTTACAAACCGCCGATACGATGAAAAGACCATCAGTTATGCTGAGTCTCATGACCAGGCTCTTGTTGGTGACAAGACTATCATTTTCCGTTTGGTTGACGCTGATATGTATTGGCACTTTGAAAAAGGACACACCACATACCTTGTAGACAGAGGTATTGCTCTACATAAGATGATTCGTCTGCTCACCGCCTCAACAATCAACGGCGGATACCTGAACTTTATGGGTAATGAGTTCGGTCATCCTGAATGGATTGATTTTCCACGTGAAGGAAACGGTTGGTCATATAAATATGCTCGTCGTCAGTGGGACCTTGTAGATAATCCTAACTACATGTACAAGCCTCTTGGAGATTTTGACAAGGCTATGCTACAGCTTCTCACATCTGTTGACAAGTATCAGGAGACACCTATATACAAATATTGGGATAATAGCGGAGACCAGGTTCTTTGCTACGGACGTAATGACATTCTGTTCATCTTTAATTTCCATCCGTACAACTCATACACTGATTACGGTATGCTTGTAACTCCTGGTGAATATGAGATGATTCTTGATACTGATGACCCACAATTTGGTGGCTTTGGTCTTAACGATAAGAAAATCCATCACTTTACAATGCCTGCAGAGGGTTACATTGACAAGGAGTGGATTAGGCTTTACATTCCTTCACGCTCAGCGTTTGTGCTTAAGAGGGTCAATTGAAAGTTGAAAGTTGCCAACGAGAGTACACTCTCCCGTCATCTCGAATGTGCTTGCCAACGAGAGCAGAACCAAGTTTACTTGAGTTATGCCGAGTGCCGCTAGCACTTCACGAGCGAAGCGAGTAACGAAGCGAGTAACGAAGCGAGAGATCTTTAAAGTAAAATCTGCATAGTGAAAAAAAGATTAGCAATATTAATTGATCCGGAAAAAATTAGTGATAAGACTAATCTTTTAATTAATTATATGTCCGCAACCCCTCCTGACTATGTTCTTGTGGGTGGCAGCACGGGTGCGGCAATGGAATCTTTGATTAAGGATTTGAAAGCCAAAGTCAATGCTCCTGTGGTGATTTTTCCCGGCAATGTCTCTCAAATCTCCACTTCTGCCGATGCATTAATGTTTCTCTCATTGCTATCAGGCAGAAATCCTGAATATCTTATAGGCTCACATGTAAAAGCCGCCCCGATACTGCGTTCAGCATCCATAAAGGTGGTTTCTGTGGGTTATATTCTGATTGATGGTGGAAAACAGAGTGCTGTAGAGTGTGTCAGTAGCACAGAACCTATAAAATCCACCGATATTGAACTTGCCGTAAATACCGCATACGCAGGTCAGTTGCTTGGTATGCAGTACATCTACCTTGAAGCGGGTAGTGGTGCCACAAATTCTGTTCCGCTTCAAATGATTTCCGCTGTAAAATCAGCACTCAGCATACCTCTTATAGTAGGAGGAGGCATTCGTACCCCTGAAGCCCTGCAATCCGCCTACGCAGCAGGAGCAGACATCGTAGTAATTGGAAATGCCCTTGAATCCAATCCTGGGTTGTATCATTCCATCACCCATTTATAAAACGGCACCACCTTAATGTTATAACCATTGTATTCAAGTTTGCTGTCGTCATTTAGCGTTATGATGAGCAAATCATTAGATTTTAAATCCTGGGCACCTTCAACTAATGCTGTGACCTCTCTCTTTTTAACAGCATCGCTATTTAAATCATAACAAACTTGGATAAGTGTTTTTGCCGCATTATCATTCTTTATTACAAAATCCACTTCCTTGTTATTTCTTGTGCGATAGTAAAACAAGTTTTGTTCAACTTTCAGTCCCATTTGAATAAGATGGATAAACACTGCGTTCTCCAATAATCTGCCATCATTTTGAGACAATGTGAATGCTTGTGCAGTAATAAAACCATTGTCAACCATATAGACTTTCCTGTCCGCCTTCTTCATAATTTGTAATTTGTTATTATATTGCGGTAAAAAGAAGTACAAAAATGATTGTTGGAGATAATTGCAGAATTTATTAGTACTTGTCTTACTTGATAATCCTAGTTCTTTTGTGATATTTGATATTGAAATTCTATTTGTAAAATTTGACAAAAGATATGCGGCTATATCAGACAATGCTGATACATTACGTATCTTGTATCTCTTGACTATATCTTTCAGCAGAACAGAATCATATATTCCACTCAAATATGTTTGTAATATTGAAGGTGTCAGAATGGTCTCAGCAAAGCCGCCATTATGTATGTATTCATATATAGTTTTTACTGCTATTTGATTCTTTTCAAGTGAGTTGTCTGTAATGTCAACTCCCCTATATGTAGCATACTCAAGTGCTGAAAATGGAAAGATATCTATGCTCAGATACCTTCCTGTTAAGGCTGTGGCCATTTCAGATGAGAGTAATTTTGAATTAGAACCAGTTATTATAAGGTTTACTCCTCTGCGATACAATTTTGCAACCCAAAGTTCCCATTTAGGTAAATTCTGTATTTCATCTAAGAACAGATATTGATAATTTGGATATACTTCTTGTAGTAACTCTGCCACCGAGTCCTCATTGAATAAAGAAAGTAATTTGCTATCATCAAAATTCAGATAAGCAAAATTTGTGTTTTT
>JAZUKL010000022.1:0-5755 GCA_045643245.1 Candidatus Enterocola sp. | reverse complement strand
ACATCGGCGGTCTCACCACCTGTGGCATATACACCTATACCCATTTCACGCAGTTCTGCAAGTAGTTCATCTGTGCCGTTAATTATGGCTGAAATAACCTCTCCGGGCACTAACAACTTGTTTCTGCCAATGGTTGATGATACCAAAATATTGTCAACTGCACCTACGCAAATAAGGTCATCGATGTTCATTATAAGAGCATCTTGGGCTATGCCTTTCCAAACGGATAGGTCTCCTGTCTCTTTCCAATAGAGATAGGCGAGCGATGATTTTGTTCCTGCACCGTCTGCGTGCATAATGTTGCAGTACTCAGGGTCTCCACCCAAAATGTCAGGGATTATTTTACAAAAAGCCTTTGGATAAAGACCCTTGTCAATGTTCTTAATGGCGTTATGCACATCTTCCTTTGATGCGGACACGCCACGCATAATATATCTTGAATCGTTCATAATCTAATAATTAATAGTCCACTGTCCACTTTGTTAAGGCTTCGCCTTAACCATGTTCGTCGTGACTCGGCATAATCCAAACAAGTTTGGCTTCTGCCCTCGCTACTCCTCACTGTCCACTAATTAAGTACGTACTTATATGTTATAGTTCCTATTTGTTTTGGAGAACCGTTATTTGCATTGAATTTTGCTTTTTTTGCCGCAAGTTCAGCCTCATGCCTTAATGTTGCATCGCCAATGGTTGTGCCGGCTGCTCCTGCCTTAGCGCTTAAAACCTTACCCGATGCGTCAACCTCTATTGTTACAACAATTGTTCCTGCCTCATTCTTATTATATGCAGGTTTTGGCACAGTTCCTATAATTTCTCTGCCAGACAAGCTGTAATTGGCACCTATACCACCTCCATTGGAACTATCTCCACCGGGAAATCCTGTAACTGAACCTTGATTACCTGTGCCGCCTGTTGTGCCTTGACTTTTTGCACTTGCATCAGTTCCTTTTCCACCAGCACCGCTAAAGGCATTCTTTGTTGTGGAAGCCGCTTTTTGAGCCCGTTCCGCCAATTCTTTTTGCTTTCTTGCCTCCTCTTCTTTTCTTTTCTGTTCCTCTTCTTTCTGACGTTTTATTTCAGCAAGCCTCTCCTGTTCCTTTTTTCTTGCCTCTTCCCTTTGTTGTTTCACTTCAAGCGATTCCTCTATCTCTTGTGCCACAACCTTTTGCTCAGATGGAGCGTTAATATCAGGCACCGATGCCGCATCGGCAGCCTGCTGGTCTAAATCCTGCTCAATCTCACTTAGTGGAGCAGGTTCAAAAAGCCCTTCTCCTGTATCGGCAGAACCATAGTCAACAGTAAGCCCCTCCTCTTCAACAGGGATAACAGTCCTTAATCCATAAAAATATATAGCCAATAGCAATAGCAAATGCACAAGAATGGTTCCAATCACTCCTGCAACCTTACTGCCATTGTCATTTCTCTTACTCATTTTTTGCAGGTCTTGTAGCAATAACAAGTTTGAACTTATTTCTGTTTGCAATATCAAGCACCTTTACAACTTCTCCGTAAGGTATGTTTTCATCAGCATAAAGGGCAATGTACATTTCAGGCTCCTCTGCAACAACATTTTGCAGAAACGGCTCTATTTCATCAAAAGCCACCTGACGCTCCGTCTCTTTGCCTTGTGCCACAAAATAATTAAGCCCCTCATCAATAAAAACCCTTGTTATAGGCTTAGCGGTGGCTTGACTTGTGCTTTTTGGCAGCAGCAGTTTAATGGCACTTGGAGTTACAACCGTTGATGTAATCATAAAGAAAATCAGCAACAGAAACACCAAATCTGTCATTGAAGACATGCTGAAAGAGGCGTTTGCTCTATTTCTTCTTCTGATTGCCATAATTATACAGGTTCATTAAGAAGGTCCATAAACTCCATTGTCTTACGCTCCATGCTTTGTACTACGTTGTCAAGTTTTGCCACTAAATAGTTGTATGCAAAGTATGCCACGATACCCACGATAAGACCAGCTACGGTGGTTATCATGGCTGTGTAAATACCATTTGACAAAACCGTAATATCAACATTGTTGCCCGCATTTGCCATATCAAAGAAAGCCTGAACCATACCAAGCACAGTTCCAAGGAATCCAAGCATCGGGGCACCTCCTGAAATGGTTGCAAGCATTGTAAATCCCTTTTCAAGTTTGTTTGTTTCAATGTTGCCCACATTCTCAATAGCCACCAAAACATCATTCATAGGCTTGCCCAAACGGGAGATTCCCTTTTCAATCATTCTGGCGTATGGGGTGTTTACACTTTGGCACAGGCGGCTTGCATCTTCAACCTTTCCGTCTGTAATATAGTCTTTTATGCGGTTCATAAAGTCTTTGTCCTCTTTTGAAGCCTTGTGAATTACAACAAGTCTTTCAATGAAGATGTAAACGGCGATAATTGACAAAATGAGAAGCGGAATCATAATTACAGGACCGCCTTTCATTGCAAGGTCAAGATAGTTCATTTCAACTGTTTCAGCAGCAGTTTCTGTAATTGTCTCTGCTGTGGTGGCAAGGGTGTCTGTAACTTGCACCATGGTGTCGGTAATGATTTGTAGCAACATAATATAGATAGTTGGCAGTTGACAGTTGATAGTTGATAGTTGACAGTTGATAGTGATAATTCATTGTCCACTGTCCACTCTCCACTGTCCACTAAGTTAATTGGTTTAAGTATTGTTTTATTGTCTCTTTTAATCCTAAATATAGTGCGTCAGAAATTAGTGCGTGTCCTATTGACACCTCTGCAAGCGGTTTTACGTTCTGTGCAAACCAGGCAAGGTTTACAAGGCTTAAATCATGCCCTGCGTTTACTTCAAGTCCGCACTCCCATGCCACCTTTGCAGCCTCTGCAAAATCCTTTACGGCAGCCTCTTTGCCGTTGCCGTATGCAGATGCGTAAGGCTCAGTGTAAAGTTCAATTCTGTTTGTGCCAGTAAGAGCCGCAGTTTCAATTATGCTACGGCGTGTATCGGTGAAAATTGATGTACGGATACCTGCACTTTGAAATGTCTTGACAATGTCAATAAGAAAATCCTTGTTTTTAACGGTATCCCAACCTGCATTTGAAGTAAGAGCCTCTGGTGGGTCAGGAACAAGCGTAACCTGTGTAGGCTTTACTTCAAGCACAAGGTCAATGAAACTCTTGCATGGATAGCCTTCAATGTTGAACTCAGTTGTAACAGCCTTGCTAAGTTCACGCACATCAGAGTATCTGATATGCCTTTCATCAGGTCTTGGATGAACTGTAATTCCTTGAGCGCCAAAGTGTTCACAGTCAAGTGCAACTTGTAGCACATTTGGAACATTGCCACCTCTTGCATTTCTAATTGTGGCAACTTTGTTTATATTTACGCTTAATTTTGTCATTGTTTAAGAAAAAATCACTTACTTTGCAGTGAATATATTATAAACATACAAAGTTACAAATATATTGTATAAACAAAAGGATTTATGGGAGAAAGTTATTCACAAATTAAGAATGTTGCAATTTTTGGCAGTATTCACAAAAACGGATTTGTTCAGGCTGCCAATGAGTTAATTGATGTTTTGAAAAGAAATGCTGTGTCAGTGTTCCTTGATAATAAGGTTGCTTCATTTCTTTCATCTTCCGATGCTAACCTTATAAACGGATGTAAGGTTTTGGAAGACAAGGATTTGCTATCTATTGACATGGCGCTAAGTTTGGGTGGTGACGGTACTTTCCTAAAGACTGCTCAGGCTATAGGAGCGTTGGAAATACCTATTTTAGGCATAAACTTAGGTCATCTTGGCTTTTTGACCGATATAAGCAGTGATGAAATATTGCAGGGCATTGATGACATACTTAAAAACGGTTACAGTACAGAGTGCCGTGCTCTTATAAAGATGAATCCGGCAGGTCAGTTGACAGACCCAAGCAAATGTGTGGCGTTGAATGAGATAGCCATTCTTAAGAGTGAAACTTCATCTATGATTAAGGTTAATGCATACGTAAACGGAGAGTTCCTCTGCTCCTATAGGGCAGACGGACTTATTGTTTCAACTCCAACGGGTTCAACTGCATACGCCATGAGTGTAGGCTCTTCTATTGTGGCACCTGAAAGCCACGATGTCATTCTTTCTCCTGTGGCGCCACATACACTTAACCAACGCCCGATTGTGTTACCTGATGACAGAACTCTTGAGTTTGAGGTGTCTGGTAGAAGTGAGAATTTTCTTGTGTCGCTTGACGGGCGTTCCTATCACTGCAAGATAGGCTCAAAACTTACAATATGTAAGGCTCCGTATTCAGTGTTGGTTGCAAAACGCAAAGGACACACTTATTTTCAGACACTTAGGGAAAAACTGAATTGGGGACAGACTAATTAAATTACTCTATTGGAGTTTTTTAGTGCAAAATCTTTCCAAGACCTGTATGGTTTTGTTGATTTTGGTGCTCCAAGTTGCAAGTAATGGCAATATGCTGCGGCAAGAGCATCGGTGGCATCAAGTTTGACATTCATACGGTCCTCAGAAATATTGAGGAAACGGGCAAGCATACCTGCAACTTGCTCCTTACTGGCGGCTCCGTTACCTGTAATTGCCATCTTTATTTTAAGGGGTGGATATTCCGTTACTTTAAGACCTTTGCTTATTGCCACTGCAATGGCAACTCCTTGAGCCCTGCCTAACTTAAGCATTGATTGCACGTTTTTTCCAAAGAAAGGGGCTTCAATTGCAAGTTCCTGTGGCTTGTAGGCATCAATCACTTCAGTTACGTGCTTGAAAATCTTTGCCAATTTCTCATAGTGTGTCTTGCAATCCTTAAAATTTATTGTGGACATGGCAATTAAAGAGGCCTTCCCTTGGGAGACCTCTAATAATCCTAACCCCATAACTGTGGTACCGGGGTCAATACCTAATATCTTACAGTCCGGAGACATAAATTACTCTTCCGGAGCCATATTGGTGTAGACGTTCTGTACATCTTCATCCTCTTCAATCTTGTCTATGAGTTTCTGTACAGATTCACGCTGTTCCGGTGTCACTTCTTTGTAATCATTTGGCACACGCTCAAATTCAGCACTGTTTATTTCAAAGCCGTTATCCTCAAGATACTTCTGAATGTCAGAGTTGTTTTGGAAATCACCGCAGATAATAAGGTTTCCGTTCTCATCCTTGTCTATCTCCTCAACTCCGTAGTCAATAAGTTCAAGCTCAAGGTCATCCATAGCGATGCCCTCTTTTGGACATACGTTGAAAATGCACTTGTGGTCAAAAAGGAATTGCAGACAGCCTTGTGTGCCAAGTGAACCGCCATGTTTTGTAAAGTAACTTCGGATATTGGCAACAGTACGCATATTATTATCTGTTGCAGTCTCTACAAAGATGGCAATGCCGTGAGGTCCGTAACCTTCATAGTTAAGTTCCTTATAGTCTGCCTCATCTTTTGAGAAAGCCTTTTTAATGGCCCTTTCAACATTCTCCTTAGGCATATTCTCCTTCTTTGCCTGTTGAATCAGCACTCTAAGTCTTGGATTCATATCAGGGTCACCACCGCCTTCTCTTGCAGCAATGGTAATCTGCTTGCCAAGTTTTGTAAATACCCGGGCCATATTGCCCCAACGTTTCAGCTTTGTCGCTTTTCTGTATTCAAATGCTCTTCCCATAATTGTTTAATTGACAGTTGACAGTTGATAGTTGACAGTGATGCTGATTATTGATGTTACTGTAGAAATAAAGGAGAAATGAGTAATTGTTTCTTCTTTTTTTTTAATTGTCCACTGTCCACTGTCAAT
>JAZUKL010000021.1:0-10039 GCA_045643245.1 Candidatus Enterocola sp. | reverse complement strand
CCATACCATTTAAGTTCAATGATTTGCTCATAGTATTCATCAATCTGATAATGCATTATTACAGGCAGGTTTTTAGGGTCACTCTCTCCTAATGATGTTATCTGACCGTTTAGAGTAAGGGCTGTCAACTTTCCCAAATCCAAGCCGTTAAATACGGTAACGCCTGTTCCTGAGCCTGCATACCACGCTCCGTTAGGAACTATGAAAGAGTTTTTCAATGCAGTTGCCTCTTGTGCAAAAATATTTTGCAATGCCACTGTTGCAACTAATAATAGAAAGGTGTAAAAAAGTTTTTTCATATAGTCCTGATTTAATATTTCCAAATAATTGACAAATTTAGTTATTTTTTTGTATTTTTGCAAACTTATTAAAAAAATTGCATTGAAAATGGCACAGAAAACAAGCACAATTTGTGTACAAGGTGGTTGGCAGCCAAAAAACGGAGAGCCAAGAGTGTTGCCTATATACCAAAGCACCACATTTAAGTATGAGACATCACAAGAGATGGCTGACCTTTTTGACCTTAAGAAGCCTGGGTATTTTTACACAAGATTGCAAAACCCTACAAATGACATTGTTGCAGATAAGATAGCAAAACTTGAGGGTGGTGTTGCCGCTATGCTTACATCGTCAGGACAAGCGGCAAACTTTTACTCAATATTTAATATATGTGAGGCCGGAGACCATTTTGTAAGTGCAGCATCCATTTACGGAGGCACATATAACCTTTTTGGCGTTACAATGAAGAAGTTAGGCATTGATGTTACTTTTGTTGACGCCGATGCCACAGAAGAGGAGATAGAAAAGGCTTTCCGTCCTAATACAAAGGCTTTGTTTGGTGAAACCATTGCAAACCCCGTGCTCAGCGTACTTGACATTGAGAAATTTGCATGCATTGCCCATAGGCATGGTGTACCTCTAATTGTAGATAACACATTCCCTACTCCTATAAACTGCCGTCCGTTTGAGTTTGGAGCGGATATTGTAACCCACTCCACCACTAAATATATGGATGGTCATGCCATGACAGTAGGCGGAGCCATTGTTGACAGCGGTAATTTTGACTGGGAAAAATATCATGATAAATTTCCTGGTCTTACAGAGCCAGACCCATCTTACCACGGGCTTGCATACACAAAGACATTTGGCAAGATGGCTTTCATAACAAAAGCCACAAGCCAACTGATGAGAGACCTTGGCTCAATTCAAGCACCACAGAACGCATTTTTACTAAACATAGGCCTTGAAACCCTGCATTTAAGAATGCAACGCCACTGTGAAAACGCTCAAAAGGTTGCGGAATATCTTGAAAAGCAGCCACAGGTGGCCTGGGTAAACTATTGCGGACTACCAAGCAGTCCATACCATAAACTTGCCCAAAAGCAATTTAAGAACGGACTGTCATGCGGCGTTGTTACCTTTGGACTTAAGGGAGGCAGAGATGTGGCTATTAAGTTTATGGACAGCCTTAAACTATGCTGCATTGTAACACATGTGGCAGATGCCAGAACCAGCGTGCTTCACCCCGCAAGTCATACACATCGTCAGTTGTCAGATGAGCAACTGCTTGCGGCGGGAATCCAACCTGACTTAATCCGTTTCTCTGTAGGTATAGAGGACGCAGATGATATTATCAACGATATAAGTCAAGCACTACCACCATGCCAGTAAACATTCCAAAAGGACTACCAGCAATAGAGACTCTGAAAAAGGAGAATATATTTGTAATGGATAACGAAAGGGCAAGCGGACAGGATATCCGACCCCTTAAGATAGCCATTGTAAATCTTATGCCCCTTAAAATAACCACAGAGACTGACCTTATAAGGTTGCTCTCAAACTCTCCGTTGCAACTTGAAATTGATTTTATAAAGTTAAAGAGCCACACTTCAAAAAACACTCCTATTAAGCACATGCAAATGTTTTACAAGACATTTGAGAGTGTAAGGAAGCAAAAATATGACGGTATGATTATTACCGGAGCACCTGTGGAGCAACTTGACTATACGCAAGTCACTTATTGGGATGAAATAACCGATATTTTTGACTGGGCAAGGCATAATGTAACGTCCACCCTATATATATGTTGGGCGGCACAGGCAGGTCTCTATCACTACTATAATGTACCTAAATATGACCTTGACAAGAAGATGTTTGGCGTGTTCAAACATACTGTCCTTGATAAGAAGAACCACATATTCCGTGGTTTTGACGATGAGTTTTTTGTTCCTCACAGCCGTCATACAGAAATCAGACGAAAGGATATTGAAAAGGTTAAAGGATTGAAGATTCTCTCTGAATCTGAGGAATCAGGGGTATATATGGTTATGGGCAGAAACGGAAGGGAACTCTATTTGACAGGACATTCTGAATACTCCCCTCTTACACTTGATGCTGAATATAAACGTGATTTGGCAAAGGGTTTGCCTATTGATATGCCAAAGCACTACTACAAGGATGACAATCCTGAACTGGAGCCTATAGTACGCTGGCGTAGCCACGCTAACCTGCTGTTCACAAATTGGCTGAACTACTTTGTCTATCAAGAGACGCCGTATAATATTGAAAATATTGAATAGTATATATAAAGGAGAAAGGAGAAAGGAGAAATGAGAAATATTTCTCACTTTTCTTTTTTCTTTTTTAACTTTTAACTTATGCAAATTGAACTGTTATCACCGGCAAAGAATGCTGACATTGGCATTGAGGCAATACTGCACGGTGCCGATGCGGTTTATATAGGGGCTTTAGACTTTGGAGCAAGAAAAGCGGCAGGGAATTCCATTCAAGAAATCAAAAGGCTTGTTGACTTTGCACACATCTACAATGCAAAAGTTTACGTTACTGTAAACACCATAATCAAGGATTCTGAAATACCTGAAGTCAGCAATCTTATTACAGCACTATACAATATAGGTGTTGATGCACTTATTGTACAGGATTTTGGCATTCTTAAAATGGACATTCCTCCTATTGCACTGCACGCAAGCACCCAAATGCACAACACCACGCCTGAAAAAGTGAAGTTTCTTGAAGATGCAGGATTTTCACAAGTAGTACTTGCAAGAGAATGTACAAGACAAGATATAATTGACATTCATAACGCCACAGGCGTAAGGCTTGAGGCATTTGTGCATGGAGCGTTATGCGTAAGTTACAGCGGCAGATGCTACGCAAGTGAGGCTCTATGCTCACGCAGTGCAAACCGTGGAGAGTGTGCACAGATTTGCCGTCTTCCGTTTCAACTGCAAGACGCTCATGGTCATAATCTTGGAACATATCATTGGCTCTCGTTAAAAGACATGGAACATGGTTCTGATTTGGAGGATATGATAGAGGCTGGAATCTCCTCATTTAAGATTGAAGGAAGATTAAAAGATGCAGACTATGTAAAAAACATCACCTCTTATTATAATAAAAGGTTAAATGAAGTGATAGCAAAACATCAGGATTGGAAACGCACATCAGACGGGGAAAGCAAAATAAGTTTTACTCCTGATATTGAAAAAACATTTTTCCGTGGAGGCACCACCTATTTTTATAATGGAAGAAACTCACAAATAAGTTCCATCTACACGCCAAAATCTCAAGGTGAATATATAGGTACAGTAAAATCAGTCAATGGTAAAAAATTTACTGTTGACACAGAAAAAGAGTTGCACAACGGTGACGGACTTTGTTTTTTTGACTCTAAAAACCAATTCTACGGCTTTAGAATCAACACCGCTGTAAAAAAAGTTTTCCAAAACGGAAAACTTCAAGAAACAGAATGTGAAACTTTTGAGGAAATCCCGTTACAAGCAGGATACAAGATACGCAGAAACTTTGACATTCAGTTCAACTCAGTTTTAGGCAAACATACTGCAAAAAGAAAGATTGACATTTCTATGGTTTTTGAAAATTCAACACTAACAATTTCTGACGGAACAAACTTTGTTAGTGAAACCATAGACACAGAAACTGTAAAGGCTGAAAAAAATCAGAGTGACAACATAAAGTCAGCACTTTCAAAATTGGGAGACACCCCGTACAGTGCGGTTTCAATAAAGGTGAACACTGAGCGGTTCTTCCCTATGAGTGTAATATCAAGCGTAAAACGCAATGCAACGGAAAAGTTGACCGTCATAAGACAAAAGAAAGCCTTAGATGACAGAGAAAATTTCTCCGTAAGGCATACTAACGCCAAATATCCTTCAGAAACCGCCAATTACACTGAGAACATAGCAAACAGTCTTGCCCGCAAATATTATGAAGAGCATGGCGTAAAGGTTACTGAAGACGCCTTTGAGCTTAACAAGCCCTTGCAACCGGTACCAATCATGTATTGCAAACACTGCATCCGCTACACATTGGGAGCATGCAAACTACATAAGGATGATCAAATCAAGGAATTACAGGAACCGTTACACCTGATATATAAAAACTACTATCTAAGGCTTGAGTTTGATTGTAAAAACTGTATGATGAAGGTATATAAAGAATAATTTTGAAAACAATTGAAAAAAAATTAACTTTGCACCTCATTTAATATCGATATGATGACTTCAAAAGAGATTCGTAAGTCCTTTTTGGACTTTTTTGCATCAAAGGGACATAAAATTGTTCCTTCTGCTCCAATGGTGATTAAGGATGACCCTACCCTAATGTTCACAAATGCAGGTATGAACCAGTTTAAGAACATTATTTTAGGTAATGACCCAATAAAATATTCAAGAGTTGCCGATTCACAAAAATGTTTGCGTGTAAGCGGAAAACATAATGATTTGGAGGAGGTTGGACATGACACCTACCACCACACCATGTTTGAGATGCTTGGAAACTGGAGTTTTGGAGACTATTTTAAGGAAGAGGCTATCGGTTGGGCATGGGAATATCTTACAGAAGTGCTTAAACTTGACAAAGACCGTCTGTATGCCACAGTTTTTGAGGGAGCAAGAGCGGAAGGACTAAAACGTGATGATGAGGCTGCTGAAATTTGGGAGCAATACATGCCCAAAGAGCGCATAATAAACGGGAACAAGCATGATAACTTTTGGGAAATTGGCGATACAGGTCCTTGCGGTCCTTGTTCTGAAATTCACATTGACCTTAGAAGTGATGAAGAGAGGGCAAAAGTTAGCGGTAGAGACCTTGTAAACAAAGACAACCCTCAAGTTATAGAAATCTGGAACAATGTGTTCATGCAGTATAACCGTATGGCTGACGGTCATTTGGAGCCGCTTCCAAAGAAGGTTATTGACACCGGCATGGGTTTTGAGCGTCTTTGCGTTGCTGTTCAAGGCAAAAAATCAAACTACGATACCGACGTTTTCCAACCACTGTTAAAGGCTGTAGGTGAAATTTGCAATTGTCAGTATGGTAAAGATGAAAAGACAGATGTGGCAATGCGTGTGATTGCAGACCATATACGTACCATTGCATTTGCAATTACTGACGGTCAGTTGCCTTCAAATGCAAAGGCAGGCTATGTAATACGCAGAATATTAAGGCGTGCAGTCCGCTACGGATACACATTCTTAGGTCAGAAAGACGCCTTTATGTACAAACTGATTCCTGCCCTGATTGACAATATGGGAGATGCCTACCCTGAATTGGCGGCACAAAAGGATTTGATTATAAAGGTTATTACAGATGAGGAGAACGCATTTTTGCGTACACTTGATACAGGTATTCGTTTGCTTGACAAGATAATGTCAGAGGCAAAAAAGAACGGCAACAGCCAAATAACAGGAGTTGACGCCTTTACACTTTATGACACATTCGGGTTCCCTATTGACCTTACACAGTTGATTCTAAAGGAGAACGGACTTTCAGTAAGCATTGACGATTTCAATACAGAGATGCAGAAGCAGAAAGACCGTGCCCGTAATGCAGCCGCTACAGACCTTGGAGACTGGACTATACTTGAAGAGGGTGAGACCAAATTTGTGGGCTATGACCAAATAGAGGCGGAAACAAAAATTCTACGATACAGAAAGGTGTCTCAAAAGGGCAAGGATTATTATCAGGTAGTTCTCTCTGTCACCCCATTCTACGCTGAAATGGGTGGTCAGATTGGTGATACAGGCTTTTTGGAGAGTGCAAATGAGAGGATTGAGGTTATTGACACAAAAAAAGAGAACAACCTGCCTGTTCACATAGTTCAAAAGATGCCTGAGAATCCGGCATCGGCGTTTGTAGCAAAAGTGGACAAGGAACGCCGAGAGGCAATTGAGGCAAACCATAGTGCAACACACTTACTGCAGGAGGCTCTGCGTTCAATACTTGGCACACATGTAGAACAAAGAGGCTCATTAGTAACATCAAAATCTTTAAGATTTGACTTCTCTCACTTTGAAAAACTTACTCCTGAACAGATTAAGGCGGTTGAATTTGCCGTAAACAAGAAGATTAGGGAGGACATTCCTCTTGATGAGCATCGTGACGTACCTGTTGCAGAGGCAAAAAGTCTTGGTGCAATGGCTCTTTTTGGAGAAAAATACGGCGACAAGGTCAGAGTTATAAAATACGGTTCATCTATTGAACTTTGCGGTGGTACGCATGTAAAAAGCACCGGCAAAATAGGATTGTTCAAAATAACCACAGAAACATCAATTGCCGCAGGTATACGCAGAATTGAGGCTTCTACAGGCTATCAGACGGAACTTATGGTAAATGATATGCAGAATGTCATTGAAATGCTTTCTGCTATGATGAACAACGCTCCTGACATTAAGATTGCCGCAAAAAAGATTCTTGATGACAATGCTGAACTGCATAGGCAGTTGGAGGAGTTCAAGAGCAAGCGTATTGACCAGATTTGTGAAAGTATGCTATCCATGTCAGAAGAGATGCATGGCATAAAGGTTCTTTCATTTGTTACTGAAGACAATCCTGAAATATACAGGGGCGCCATTTCAAAATTGAGAGACAAAATCTCAAATGAAAAGATGCTTGTATCAATAGGTACAAAATTCCAAGAGAAGCCTACACTTATAGTATTTCTTTCTAAACCGCTTGTTGAAGCAGGCTTTAATGCAGGTAATTTGGTAAGAGAGGCTGCAAAATACATTCAAGGCGGCGGTGGCGGTCAGCCTCATTTTGCTATGGCTGGCGGCAAATACGCAAATGGTCTTGATGAGGCGGTTGAGACAGTGGTTAAGGCTGTGGTGGGAATGTAAAGGAGAAAGGAGACCGTTACTAGGAATGAGAGCAGAACTAAGTTTACTTGAGTTATGCCGAATGACGAAGTAACATGGTTAAAACGAAGTTTTAACAAAGTTGAAAGTTAAAAGTTATTTATAGCTTTGTACCCATTGGGTAAAGATTTAATTATATCAGAAGCTATCATCGATTCTTCTGTTAACTCTTGTGCAGCAAAATCTCCTGCAAGCCCATGTAGAAATACGCCAAGGCGTGCCGCATCGTACGGCTTGTATCCTTGAGCAAGAAGCCCTGTCAATATACCCGTAAGCACATCTCCACTGCCGGCAGTTGCCATTCCGCTATTGCCAGTTGTGTTTATGAAAACGGTACCGTCTGTGTCTATTACTGCCGTTCCTGCCCCTTTCAATACAACAATAACTTTATGCTTGACAGCAAAACTGCAAGCCTCAGCAATCATTTCAGTTCTGCTTCCCGTCATACCTGTAAGGCGTGTAAACTCCATTGGGTGGGGTGTAAGTACTGCTCCTTCCGGTATCAGATCTTGCCATTTCTGCTCTGAAATTATATTAAGTGCATCGGCGTCAAGTACCATAGGAACCAATGTATGCTTAAGTATAAACCTAAGATAGTATTGGGTTTCAACACTCTTTCCTAATCCAGGTCCGCATCCTACAGCACTGTAAAGGTTAGGGTCTGGAACTTCTGTCTTATAAATGACTTCAGGTACTGCAATTTGAGCAATGTCAACACCGCATTCAGGTCCAAGCAGATAACATAACCCCACTCCGCTTCTTAAGCATGCAGTTGTACTTAAAACGGCGGCACCCATCATTCCTTTGCTGCCAGCATATAGTAAGGCACGCCCAAATGTGCCTTTGTGGGCATCGGACGGACGAGGACGATAAATCTTCCTTATAATATCAAGTGTTATTTCATTCATCGGCAAACAGGTTCAACTCCTTTCTTATTTCAGCAAGACGCTCTTTTATTTTCAGCAGTTCATCAACCACCACTACACCTGTGGTATGCTCTTGAAAGGTGTGTTTTTTATCTTTCAAATAGAGTTTTGCCCCCTCTATTGTCATTTTCTTGTCTTTTAGCAGATATTGGACAAGGCGTATTTTCTGAATGTCATCAGCCGTATATATTCGCTTGCCGGCACTGTCGGACTTTGGTTTGAGATTGGGAAATTCGCTTTCCCAAAACCTTAGCATTGAGGTGTTTACATTAAGCATCTCAGCCACTTCCCCTATCTTATAGTATAGTTTACCCTCTATCATCAGTCAAACATTTTTCCGCTGTTGGCGGCAATTCTTATCATTTCATCATACTGTTCAGGCGACAAATCCAAATAGTAATAGTTCTGCGGATTCTGCGGTTTGCCGTCAACATGTACCTCATAATGAAGGTGCGGACCAGTTGATTTGCCTGTGTTACCGACAAACGCTATGACATCGCCCCTACTCACTTTAGTGCCTCTTGTCAAACCTTTCTTAAATTTGCTTATATGACCGTACAGCGTTGCATAACCATATCCATGATTTATTATTATACAATTGCCGTATCCTTGTTTCCATCCCACAAATGTAACCACACCTGCACCTGTTGCATATATTTCAGTTCCAACCGGCGCTGAAAAGTCCATTCCGTTATGAAATCTCAATGTCCTGTATATTGGGTCAATTCGTCTTCCATACCCCGATGCCGTCCTTTTCAAATCCTTGTTCATCACAGGCATAATGGCAGGCAGGTGGTCAAGCCTGTCCTCATTCTGACGTGCAAGGGTTACAAGTTCATCAAATGACTGACTCTGAGTGTATATCATTCTATTGAGTATATCCATCTTTTTAGTGGTCTCTTTAACTATTGATGAAGCACTAAGGTTATCCCACTGTCTGTATCGTGCGGTAAAATCATAATTACCTGTACGCCTTGACATTGGAATGGAATCCGCCTCAAGAATAACTCTGTAGAAATTTTCATCTCTTTCCTCTATTATATTCATAATTTCTATGGCCTCATCCAACTGTTTAGACAGCACCTTATATTGGGCTCGGATACTGTTATTCTCTTCCACAAGCCTCTTTTCTGACGGAGACTGTAGTAGTGAGGCATAAATAAAGAAAAATCCAAAGCCTATAATGGCACCAATAACAAGAAATCCTTAAATACGGCCTGTATAGAATTCCCACTCACGAACAACCTTCTCATACTTCAAAGTATGAGGGTTGAATTTATAATGTGCCTTATCTATTTTAAACTTTGACATATTTCTGTAGTAATGGCATCCTTATCAAGCCCGACAAGATTATATAACTCCGCAGGTGTTCCATGTTCAACAAAATTATCTGGCAATCCAAGTCTTTTGATAGGTATATTAAAACCTCCGTCTGCAAAATATTCAAGTACGGCACTGCCAAAGCCTCCGTTTCTGACACCATCTTCAATTGTAATGACTTTACTGTATTGGTGTGCAATTTTATTAAGCAACTCAGTATCAAGAGGTTTGACAAAACGCATGTTATAAAGACCTACCTTTTCCCTATCTTTTTCAGGAAGCGAATCTATTGCATTTTTAGCGGCATTTCCTAACGGACCAAATGTCAGCACAGCAACCTGACTACCCTCTTTCAAGCAAACTCCCTTACCTGTCTCAATCTCCTCAAAAGGAGCGTTTTTCCAGTCAACGCCCTCTCCCTTGCCTCTTGGATACCTTATTACAAACGCACCTTTATTTGGAAGTTGTGCGGTATATAAAAGATTCCTCAGTTCAATTTCATTTATTGGAGAGGCTATTATTAGATTAGGAACAGGTCTTAAGTATGCAATATCAAAGGCACCATGGTGCGTTGGTCCATCCTGTCCTACCAATCCGGCGCGGTCAAGGCACAAC
>JAZUKL010000020.1:0-14979 GCA_045643245.1 Candidatus Enterocola sp. | reverse complement strand
TGGAGAACTCCATTATGGTTGACAGTCCGCAAAAATAAGAAACGCACAAGTGATATGTACTGCACAATGCTTACATTAACAGCGGTTGTATTAGTGCTGATATTGGCGGCACTGCCCCACATTATATGGCTTCTGCTGTATGTTATAGGAAAAATTTGTGGCTTCAAGGTGCCATACGCTCCATTTGGATGGAGTGCATTAGGATTGTCATTACTATGTGTACTGCTTCTTATCTACGGAACCTACATAGGCAGGTGGAAATTCAAGGTTACAGAGGTTGAGTATATAAACCCCGATATACCAAAGGCCTTTGACCGATACAGAATAGTGCATATTTCTGATTTACACCTATCTACATTTAATGACAACAAGCAGAAATTTACAGAACTTATTGATACCATAAACGCCCTCAAGCCTGATTTGATATGCTTTACCGGCGATATGGTAACCATCGGGAAAATAGAGGCTCAACCATACACCAATGATTTACAACGCCTTACAGCAAAAGATGGAGTAATATCCGTTTTAGGTAATCATGATTTTATGATTTACACATTGGGCAGGTCAGAAAAGCCTAACGCCGATACAGACGCTGAGGTGGAGAAATTGACAGTGTATGAGAGAGACACTCTTGGGTGGAACCTGTTACGCAACGCACACCAAATTATACACAGAGGAAACGACTCCATAACTATAATAGGGGTTGACAACTCAAATTGTTCAAATCAAGGTTTTAAGACAATTAACAGAGGAGATTTGCCAAAGGCGATGGCTAACACAGACGGATTCCGCATATTGCTTACACATGACCCTTCACATTGGCAGGCGGAAGTTGTGCCACAAACTGACATACCATTGACACTCAGCGGACATACACACGCCGCACAAGTGCGTATATGTGGCTGGACACCTGCAAGTTGGATGTTCAGTGAGACAGACGGACTTTATAAAGTAGAAGACCAAACACTATACATTAACATTGGTTTAGGATGCACCGTACCATTCAGAATAGGTGCTAACCCTGAAATTACAGTAGTTACATTAAAATCGGAGTAGTTATGAGAGAATTGGAAGATATAAGAAAAGATATTACATCTGTTGACAAACAGATGACAGAACTGTTTGAAAAGAGAATGCACCTTGCATCAGAAGTGGCTGAATATAAAAAGGCTCACGGATTGCCTATATTTGATGCAACCCGTGAGGCAAAAGTGCTTGAATGTGTATCATCAAATGTAAAAGACGGCTCACTTGGGCAGTATGCTGTAAAATTCTTTCAAAACCTTATGGAAGTTTCAAAGGAACTCCAAAAAACGCTCTACAAATAACTTACAGTCTCAGAAAGAGGTTTTCTGCTGAAATGGTTTGCAAGAGGCTCTCCGCCTTTTTCTGCAGCAAAACCAAGGTCAAGAAGCATTAGAATCTCCTCATTTTCAGGCAATCCCAATTCCTTATGAAGCGTGTCAGCCTGTATGCAGTTCAGCCAGCAACTGTCAACACCAGCATTGGCTGCTCCAAGCATCAGGTGTGTAGCAACAATAGCGGCGTCCTCAATGCCTGACACACGCTTGCCGTCAGGGTATGTATATACATTTGTTTTGTCAAATGCCACAACAAGAACAGTAGGGGCTCCGTATCGGCAAGGCGTACCCTTGTCAATTTTTGCAAGACCCTCCGCTGATTGAACAACATAAATATGTTGCTCCTGAAGGTTCTTTGCCGTAGGGGCAACTCTGCCTGCCTCAAGAATGGCATTCAGTTGCTCATTGCTTATTTGCTTGCCACTGTATTTCTTACAGGAATAGCGGTTCTTAATTACATCTGTAAATTCCATAGTTATAATAAATCCCTCCTTATAGGATAATTGTTTCTGAACCATTCAAATTTTTCAGGATTTGCCTTTAACGCCTTACTCTCCGATGCTATATCGTACCTTGCAGAGTAATCTTTTGGAGGTAACCCAAGCATATCAACCGTAAAATTCAGCCCAAGATTAAAATATTTTGATAAAGCGTTTACTGCCATTACCGTTCCGTTTGCCTTGCCGTCAATGCTGTAGCCGGCAATGTGTGGGGTGGCAAGCACCGCTTTGTCAAGTAGAGAACGGTTTACCATAGGCTCACCCTCCCAGCAGTCAATGACAAACTTTTGAGTGGCGTTCAGCACATCAAAAGTATTTAATACCGCACCTCTTGATGCGTTGATTATAACGGCATCAGGTTTACATTTGAGTAGAAACGCTGAATTAATCAAATGATAGGTTGTCTCATCTAATGGGACATGTAGTGTAATTATATCAGCGTTTAAGGCAATATGTTCAAGGCTTACAAACGGCAGCTCGTCACCGTGCATTTGGCGTGGAGGGTCATTAAGCAACACCTTCATTTCCAAGTTTTCAGCAACTTCCAGAACCTTTGAGCCAACATGACCTACACCCACAATGCCAATAGTCTTACCTTTGAATGACGGCAGAACAAAGCGTATTGCCGCATCAATATAATTTGCAACCGATGCGGCGTTACAGCCAGGTGCGTTAACCCAAGTTATGCCTTTGCGTAGGCAATAGTCAGTATCTATGTGGTCATAACCAATGGTGGCAGTGGCTATGAATTTAACATTTGAACCTTCCAATAGTTCAGAATTGCACTTTGTGCGTGTGCGTATGATTAGTGCATCGGCGTACTTTACAGCAGAAGAAGTGATTTCAAGAGGGTCAAGATATGTTACATTGCAAACATTGTCAAGCAACCCTTTAATTAAAGGAATATGACTGTCAATAATTACATTCATTGCTCAACACTCTGTATTGAAACCGCTTTCTCAATCTCTCCAAACTCCAATTCCTGCAAAATATAAAGCACTTTAGAATAGTGTTGTAAAATGAACATGACATAATTAATGTCAAGAACATTAAGCCTTTGATATTTGCTGTTGTACAAATACAGGTTGTCCAATGCTTCAAGATTAGTGGAAGTGGCAATACCTAAAAGTTCACCATTGAAATCATAGACACCGTAACCCATTCTTCCTGCCGCCATATCACAATCAGTCATAAATGAGGTGTTTAACTTGTGAGAGTGGGGCAGACTCTCATATAAATCAGATAAAAGCCTATCCGCTTCTGATTTTTGGTAAAGATAACTGTGATTGAACATTCCGCTAAGAGTTGCAAAATAATTTATATTTGTAACATCGTCAGGGGAATACCCTGCTATCTTGCCGTAACTCATACGTAATGAGTAGTTTGCATCGGGTGTTAATTGAAGTTGAGGGTTTTCAATTCCGCTACCCTCCTTGTAAAGCCTTGAAAGTCTTGATATTTCATCGTTGTCCTTAATGGACAGAATATAATACGCTTTTCTGACTTTGTTTATTTCATTTACAAGCGATACCAACATATCAGCCTGAAGTGCGGCGTCAGTTGGCTTGTCAAGATATTTCATGTATCGTTTGTCATCAGTCAAAAGCGATTTTGAGAAAATGGCATCAATATATTTAGCCCTATTGCCTTTGTACTTCTTTTTCTCAACAGCAAAAACAGGTGCCGCAAGAGCGGAATCAACTTCAGCCTCAATAAAATCAAGGGTTCTCCATAACATCAACCGTTCATTATATTCATTAAAATCAACAAAGTATGTGTTGAGCCAATCAAAAATGTCATCCTCATTGTCATAGTTCATTTCAAGCATCAGATTTGCCGCATTCAGAGTGTTGACATTAATGGAAAGTGCATTCAGATACTCATAAACCTCAACAAATCCTTTTCTTTCAGAATATATTTTATTGAGTTTTGAAATCAGGTTTGCGTATCGCAGTACAAGAAAGAAACTTTTATTATTTGCCGCCCAAACCGTAAAGTCATGCTCCTCCTCCTTTTTCATTTCAATGACATTGTTCTTCAGCAGATTATTTATTTCATTCTCTTTTGCAAAAATAGTTTTGTGAAAGTTCTTATATCCAATAGAGTCAATGTAATTCAGCACTTTAAGCTGAGCCGTAGGTTTTGTTATGTTTTTTTCAGTCAACTCCGATGCCAAAATCTGTCTGGAACTCATGTTCGGGAATCCTAAAGAAAACACAAAATCGCCCTCTTTGTATGCGTTTTTGGAAATTACGGCGGCAAAGTCAGGAGTGTAAGGCTTGTTGGTCTTGTCAAATTGGGCAGGAGCGTTGTCTCTTGATGCGTAAATTCTCAAAATCACAAAGTCAGCGGCATGTCTCTCCTTTCTCAATTTGTCGTTTACAATGGAAGAAGGTGGCATATATACCAAACGGACATCTTGAAAACACTTGTAAATGTAAAGGTAATAGTTTCCAGTGCTTGTGGCTGAGACCGTTGCCTTATATCCTTCAGGAATAACCTCTTCCTGACATATTTTGCTTGAAACAGAGTCAATTACAGCCTTTATTTCACTATTGTCTGTCAGTTTTTGAATAGCAGGGACAATTCTATAAGAAACATCTTTAGTGCTTTTCAATATCCAAGCCCCGATACCAAACATAGGCACCTCCCTGAAAATAGAGTTGCTTTCAAATCCGTCTTCAGTATTGATGGTGTCTGGCAAAGCCTTTTCAATAGCCTTGTAAGGTGCAATCAATAATCCTTTTTTTGATATGATTGTGCCGGAATAACCACTTGTAAGATACACAGATGCATCTTTTAGGCTGGCGTTGTCATTGCTGTAAATGTCATCAATATCAATGTCCATTCCCATATCGCTCATGGCGGTTGATATGGAGTCCGGGATATTAGGAAGAATCCACATACCTTCATTGGCAAATGCCGTAGCGTATATTGCAGACAATAGTAATATTATTATTGCTTTCTTTCTCATAAAATAAGGGACGCTTAAAGACTGCAAAGTTACAAATTTTTTTATTAATTTTGCACGCCTCATCAAAATAAGAGGTTTATATATGGAAAACGAAAAAACCAAAGTATTGGAAGAGAAGTATTACCATGGCAAGACACACGGTCTTTTCTTTTGGATAAGAAATTCAAGGTCAATAGCGTTGCCTCAGTCCATATTGCCTGCACTGACTGCAACAATATTGTGTATAGGACAGCCAGGCTTTGTTTGGTGGCTTGCAGTTTTGGCGGTATTAGGTGTTGCAATAGGGCATCTTGGCATGAATTTGGCTGATGACTACTTTGATTATTTGCGTGACAGCCGTAACCGTGCCACACTTTCATCAACATCTGTCAGAGCCAGAATGGACAAATGCAGTTACCTTAATAACGGTCACGCCTCAATAACAGATTTACGTAACGCAATAATAATTTTCCTTTCCATTGCAGGCACAATGGGTGCGGTTACAGTAATAGCTCAATATATAATAAACGGGTGGCAAAGTGCAGTATATATCATTATTTATGCCTTGTTAGGATTATTCTTTGGCATAAACTATTCAGGTGGACCATGCAAGTTCTGCTTTTGGGGATTAGGTGAATTGGTCATAGGTCTTATGTTTGGTCCTTTGCTAATGCTTGGAGTGTCAGCCGCTTGTACAGGAGTGGGTTTTACATGGCCAATGGCAACACTAAGCGTTGGCGTTGGGTTTATGGTAACAAACATTCTGTATGTCCACTCAGTAATGGAGGTCAAGGCAGATGCTGAACTTGATAAAATGACATTTGCCCGCCTTCTGCCAAATAATGGCGTCCGTCTTGTTTTTGTAGGTTTGTTTGCTCTTATTCCGTTTGTGCTTCTTGGCATAGGTGTGGCACTTGGGTGGTGGACTCCTTGGTATCTGCTAACCCTTGTAACATTGCCAATGACCATATATCTTATAGTGTCTCTTACAAGATTCACTCAAGGCAAACCTACAAATGACAATCCCCGTTGGTGGATGGGACCTATGACAGAGTTTCAAATATTCAAGGAGGCAGGACTTGATTGGTTCCTTATTCGTTGGCTCCTTGCCAGAAATGTGGTGATGTACTTCTGCCTGATAATTATGATAGTGCAAATAATAACCATATTATGATTTCATATATAAAGCAAATTCTTTATCTTGGTTTTTGGTTTTTCAGAGCAAGATTTCTTGGACGTAAGGCTCCGCTACAAACAGTCCTGTTTATTACAGACAAGTGTAATTTAAGGTGTAAGCACTGCTCCGTTTATGATAAGGCAGGCGGCAAGCATCGCAAGTTTAGTGATATAGTTGAGGATTTAAGATACTCCTATAACCTTGGTTCACGTTTTGTGGATATTGAGGGTGGGGAAACCACTTTATGGAAAGACGGCGATAAAAACCTTAATGACATAATTGAGGCTGCACATAAAATAGGTTTCTTCTCAATAACCATCACCACCAATGCCCAGCAGGATTTCTCTTGGGTTAAGATGGACTCACTATGGGTAAGTATGGACGGTGTGGGTAAATATCATGAGGCAGTCAGAGGAGATGGCACTTGGGTCCGTTTGGAGAAGAATATAGCCGCATCGGGTCAGAAACATTTATCTGTAAATATGGTGGTCAATAACATAAACATTGATTCACTTGAAGATGCGTTGGAATATGCAAAAACAAACCCTGCCATAGAGATGATTTCAATAAACATGCACACACCATTCCCTGGTACTGAGTATCTTGCACTTACACAGCAGCAGAGAGACCATGTTATTGACACCGTAATAAAATACAAGAAAAAAGGATACCCAATAATGAACAGTTATTCCGGACTCAGAAAGATGCGTCATGTGGAAAAGCTGAAGAACCGCTGTTGGGTTACAAACTTCATATATCCAAACGGAGAGCGTGGCTTATGTGTAGGCATGAAGCCATCAATCCTTGACGGCTACACAACCTACACACCTACAGATATTTGCAGTAGGTGCGGTTTCTGTATGAGTGGCGAAATGGCTTCCGTTTTCAACTTCTGCCCCGATACTCTGATGGCTGGATTTAAGCTGAGAATGTAACTTTTATTTCCCGTAAAACATCTTTAGCGGCAGTTCCATACGGCTTGCCCAATCTTTTTCACAATGTCCTTGACCTGGGAAGAACTGTGATTGTAAGTGTGCTGAATCATAGCCTAATGAATCCACAAGGGTAACCAAAGCGTTAAAATATGGAATGTAGTTATAATCAACATCTTGGTCTCCGTTATCAATATAAAGTTTTCTGCCATCTTGTTTTGGCATATTCTCTCTAACATAGCGGAATATGGCTTCGGCGTATGCAGGGCGGTCTTGCGTCATTCCTAAATGCGTGGATATGCAGCCTGCCATTCTAAATACATCGGGTTGCTCACAGAATGCGTAAAGAGATACAATACCACCCATGCTTGAACCCATTATGGCTGTTTTTTCTGCCGCAGGGTTTGTTGCAAACAGAGAATCAGCAAACGGTTTTACGGTGTTTGCTATGGCAGACACATACTCATCGCCACGGTAACGCCAACCGCTGATAGTGTCTGTAAAGGCACGCTCTAATGAGTCTGTAATGTATGGAATTGCCTTTTCAGGCATCATATCGCCTATACGGGTGTAGCCAAGGCAGTGAATGCCCACAATTATTATAGGTTCAATATCACCGTTCTTAATAAGCGCCCCTGCGGTTTTGTCCATGTTCCATGTTTGGTGGTTCCAAGTGGCAACGGTGTCAAAAATGTTCTGCCCATCGTGCATATAAAGTACAGGATAAGCCCCCGTGCCGTCATATCCATCTGGTGTCCACACATCAAGAGTAAGAGTATCGGCAAATGTGGAATCATATACGGCAAAACGGAACGTTTTTCCGCAATCAACACTATACGGTGATACAGGATAGTCTGCCGTGTCTTTACCTTTTTGGCATGCAGTCAAAAACAATGCCGCCACCAATAATAGAAGAGTGATTTTGTGTGTTTTCATAGCTAAGGAATTTTTTGCAAATATAGTCAATTTTTTCTGTTTTTATCATTGTAAAGTATTATCTTTGCATTCGTTAAAAAACTTGCAACTTTTATGAAGTCTTCCTGGTCTTGGATACCCACCCTCTATTTTGCAGAGGGACTGCCATACGTTCTTGTTATGACCGTATCGGTAGTTATGTATAAAAATTTGGGGTTAAGCAATACAGATATAGCGTACTATACAAGTTGGCTCTATCTGCCTTGGGTTATAAAACCGCTTTGGAGCCCATTTGTAGATTTAATAAAGACAAAACGCTGGTGGATTACAACCACTCAGTTTCTGATAGGTGCAGGTATGGCTGGAATAGCCTTTTCATTGCCCGCACCCCTCTTTTTTCAGGCTTCACTTGCCTTTTTCTGGCTTATGGCATTCAGTTCAGCCACCCACGATATAGCCGCTGACGGTTTCTATATGATTGCCCTCCCTGAGAGTGAGCAATCACTGTTTGTAGGCATCAGAAGTGTGTTCTATAAGATAGCCACAATATTCGGGCAGGGTCTGCTGGTATTCCTTGCAGGTATTCTTATTGAAAAAGGACTTGGAGTTACAAATGCCTGGCAAATCATATTCTTTGCCACAGCGGTGTTGTTTGTTCTAATTGCCTTGTGGCATAAGTTTGTGCTGCCAAAGCCTGCTAATGATTCAAACAAGTCCATTCAAAAATTTGGAGATTTATTCTACACATTCTTTACAAAGAAAGGCATTTGGCTTGCCCTTGCGTTTATTTTGCTATATAGATTAGGTGAATCCCAACTTGCTAAGATAGCCTCTCCTTTTTTGCTTGATGACAGGGCGGTAGGCGGTCTTGGTGTAAGTACAAGTATGGTTGGTGTGCTATATGGCACAGTTGGTGTATTAGCACTGCTTATTGGTGGTATCTTGGGCGGTTGGCTTGCTTCCAGAAACGGTCTTAAATATTGGCTTTGGCCTATGATTATATTTATGAATGTTCCTAATGTGGTATATGTATATCTTGCACTATGCCAACCTGAGAACATATATATAATAGGTAGTTGCATTGCACTTGAGCAATTTGGCTACGGCGTAGGCTTTACAGCATTTATGCTATACCTTATATATGTTTCACAAGGTCCTTACCAGACAGCACACTACGCTCTGTGTACAGGATTTATGGCACTTGGAATGATGCTTCCGGGTATGGCGGCAGGTTGGGTGCAGGAGAATATAACATCGCTTGTAAGTACTCATTTAGCCTCTCTTGGCAATTACACCCTATTCTTTATTTGGGTTTGCCTTTGCACAATACCGGGCTTTATAATAGCGGCATTCCTCAAGATTCCGGCGGAGTTTGGCAGAAAATAGTAGGACTATTTTGACACCTGTCTGTAAACGTCAATCAGAATATCTTTTGTGATTTTCTCAAAGTCCTCCTCCCTTGCCACTATAAGGTGCCCTGTCATATCTATTGCACCTGGGCTGATAAGTATTTTGGTCTCATCTTCAGCAAAGAATTGGCGTGGACGGTGGCATTTTCTTGGGAATATGGTAGTCATAAAACCGCCGTTCTTGTATTCACAGAACATATTGATTTGTGGCTCGCAGACTTCTTCAAGGGTGGTGGCAGAAGGGTTCCATTTGCCCTCTGATAGTGTGCTTAAGGTATCTTTAAGTTTTGCCACAGCCTTATCTTTTGTTATGCAGAAGAAACTTATTTTGTTTATGAGACCTGGCATCGGGGTTTCAACGGGATAAGTAAAGTACTCTGTACAACCAAGTTGGAAATGAAAGTGGTCTGGGGCTGAGGCTCCTGATTTTGCTCCGTTATACAGAGCCACCCAACCTTTGCAAGCCTCTGCCAAATCAAAGAAATCATCAATCTTATCAGAGTTCAGCTTCTGCAGTTCATGAATTTTTGAAATTACGGTAAAATGCTCCGTGCATATTGGGAACGGATTTACACAAATATCATATCTGCCCTTAAAATCTATACTGCCTTGTTCCGTAGGGCGGTTTTTTTTACAAAGGAAACATGGTCTCTCCGCAATGCTTTTGGCATCAAGTTTTGCCAGCGATGACACCGCTCTTGCAGGGTTGAAGTGTACATAAATGCTGAATCCGTCAAACTTGAACTCTTTTGTGCGGACACTCCTTAATTTCTCATAATTGGTGGCTGCAAGAGGATAAACTTTCAGTTGCTCTTGTAAATATTTGTGTAAATCAGTCATAACGTAGTGCAAAGTTACTTAATTGTTGCTTTTTTTACTAACTTTGTGGGGCAAAGTTATGAACATTAGCGTAGGAATATACAGCAGGTCAGAAATTCCCGTAGAGTTTTACGGAAAATTCAGAGATTCAGACGGTCATATTTACAATGGCTGTTATAAAATTACAGAACCTTGTGTTTTTGAACCTATTACTTCCGATGCCCGTTTTGAACTCAAAGATGTTACAATAGGCATAAACTTTCATTGGCAACGTAATGAGAACCAAAGTTTCAAAGGCTCTCTCAGTGTAGTGCGTGATGGCGGCTTGCTTGCTGCCATAAATGTGCTTGACATAGAGGATTATCTGTGCAGTGTCATCTCGTCAGAAATGAGTGCCGCCTCAATGGTTGAACTGTTAAAGGCTCATGCCATAATTTCAAGAAGTTGGGCAATGCGTAAGATTTTGGAGAGAAGAAAGTCAGACAAAACCACAGCAACTGATGTTTCTCAAGATTCTGACGGCAGACATATTGCATGGTATGGAGCGGAGCCGCACACCCTTTTTGACGTATGTGCCGATGACCATTGTCAAAGGTATCAGGGTTTTACCAGAGCATTGCAGCCGCAGGTCATTGAGGCGGTCAATGCCACTAAAGGAATGGTGCTTGCATATAATGGTGAAATTTGCGATTGCCGTTTTCACAAGTGCTGTGGAGGCATGACTGAACGCTATGATGTTTGTTGGGAGAACATTGAAGTACCTTATCTTCAGCCTGTTAAAGATGAATATTGTGGCAGGGCTACATCAACGGTTCTGGAGCAGGTGCTAAATGATTATGATTTTGAAACAAAGGGGTATTACCGCTGGTTTGTGGAGTATTCTCAGGAGGAATTGTCAACAATAGTGAAAAACCGTTCCTCAATTGATTTTGGAATTGTTCAAGATTTAGTACCTTTGCATCGTGGTTATTCAGGAAGAATTGATGAATTAAAAATTGTGGGGACAAAGAGAACATTGACCATAGGTAAGGAACTTGAAATAAGAAAATGGCTGTCAAATTCACATCTGTACAGTTCCGCTTTTGAAATTGAAAGAACCTCTGAAGGTGGTTTCAGGCTTGTTGGCAAAGGATGGGGGCACGGAGTAGGGTTATGTCAGATAGGTGCTGCGGTTATGGCATCGGAAGGGAAAAACTATAAGGATATTCTGAATTTTTATTACACCGATACACAAATAATTAACATAAATTAATATGGAACAGAAAGAAAATCAGCTGAATATTGAGTTGCCACAAGATGTGGCGGACGGAGTGTATGCCAATCTTGCAATTATTGCACACTCTCCAAGTGAGTTCATTCTTGATTTTGTGCGTGTGGTGCCAAACGCTCCAAAGGCAAAGGTGAAATCACGCATAATTATGACGCCTGAACATGCCAAACGCTTGTTGAACGCATTGCAGGATAACATAGGCAAATATGAACAACAATACGGACAAATAAAATTTCCTGAACGCTCTGTCTCTTTTCCAATGGGATTTGGCGGCGGTAAGGCATAAAAGTCATGCATAAGGCAGGTTTTGTAAATATAATAGGTAATCCTAATGTAGGCAAATCAACCATAATGAATGCGTTGGTGGGGGAGCGTATTTCCATAATCACATCCAAATCACAAACCACAAGGCATAGAATTATGGGAATTGTCAACGGAGATGATTTTCAAATTGTATATTCTGACACACCTGGGGTGCTTAAACCCAACTATAGGTTGCAGGAGTCAATGTTGGAGGCATCGGAGTCCGCTCTTACAGATGCAGACATTCTGTTATATGTTACAGACACCGTTGAATCGTATGACAAGAACAAGGATTTTTTAGAGAAGGCAAAAAACTCAGGAATTCCTACATTCTTGATAATAAACAAGATAGATTTGCTGTCTGACCAAAAGGCACTTGAAGACCTTGTGGATAAATGGCATTCCATTTTGCCCGATGCCCGTATAGTGCCTGCATGTGCAAAGGAAAAATTTGGTATTGACACTCTGCTGACACAAATAAAGGAGTTGCTTCCTGAAAATCCGCCGTATTTTGATAAGGACGCACTGACTGACCGCCCTGCACGTTTCTTTGTAACGGAAATAATAAGGGAGAAGATTTTGGAATTATATGATAAGGAGATTCCATATTCATCAGAAGTGGTGGTTGAAAGGTTTAAGGAAGAGCCTTCAATAATAAGAATAAACGCGGTGATTTTTGTGGAGCGTGAGTCTCAAAAGGGTATAATAATAGGCAGAGCCGGCTCAATGCTTAAAAAGGTGGGTACAGCAGCCAGAAAAGATATAGAGGCGTTTTTTGAAAAAAAGGTGTTTCTTGAACTCTTTGTTCAAGTGGAGAAAGATTGGAGAAACAGAGACAAGCAGTTAAAGAACTTTGGCTATCAACTAAAACAAGAATAATCAGTTCACCGATTCACCGAATCACCGCATAACCAATAATATATGAGTATAGTAGCAATAGTAGGTCGCCCGAATGTAGGTAAGTCAACACTTTTCAACAGACTTACAGAGACAAGGCGTGCCATAGTAAGTGAGGAGGCAGGCACTACCCGTGACCGTCAGTACGGCAAGGTGGAGTGGGGTAAAAAGGAGTTCTCTTTAATTGATACCGGCGGACTTGTTGCCGGCAGCGATGATGTTTTTGAAGAGGAAATCAACCGTCAGGTGAATCTTGCAATAAAGGAGGCTGACCTTATTCTGTTTATGGTTGATGTTCAGCAGGGTGTCACCCACCTTGACATGGAGGTTGCAAACATTCTGCGTAACTGCAAAAAGCCTGTAATGCTTATTGCCAACAAGACAGACAATAATGAACTTCAGTATGACGCACCTGAGTTTTATAAATTGGGTATCGGAGACCCAATGTGTATATCGTCTGCAAGCGGATTCGGTACAGGAGACCTGCTTGATGAAATTATAAAACTTCTACCAGAAGACTCTGAGCCTGAGATAGATACAAATATTCCAAGAGTTGCCATTGTGGGCAGACCAAATGCAGGTAAATCATCATTGCTTAACGCCCTTATGGATGAAGACCGCAATATTGTTACCGATGTTGCAGGTACAACCCGTGACAGTATCTACACCCGATACACAAAGTTCGGTAAGGATTTCTATTTGGTTGACACGGCAGGCATAAGAAAAAAGTCAAAGGTTACTGAAGATATTGAGTTCTACTCAGTTATGCGTGCAATTCGTACAATTGAAAACTCCGATGTCTGCATTTTGCTTATTGATGCCACCAGAGGCATTGAGGCACAGGACCAAAATATTTTCTCACTTATACAAAAGAACAGGAAGGGGCTTGTGGTATGTGTAAACAAGTGGGATATTGCAGAAAATAAGGAGCAAAAGGCAATCACTCATTTTGAGGAGACCATTAGGGAAAGGTTTTCTCCGTTTACAGATTTCCCCATTATTTTTATATCGGCAACCACAAAACAGCGTATCTATAAAGCTATTGAAATGGCTATGCAGGTTTATGAAAGCAAAAAGGTACACATTGGTGCAGGTCAGTTGAATGATTTCTTTTTGCCGCTTATTGAAAATTATCCGCCACCTGCATGGAAAGGTAAATATGTAAAAATAAAGTATGTAACGCAACTTCCTGATACATACAACCCTACATTTATTTTCTTTGCCAACCTACCGCAATACATTAAGGAACCGTACAAGCGTTTTCTTGAAAACAAATTGCGTGAGAAGTGGAACTTTTCAGGCGTGCCTGTACAACTCTTCTTCAGAGCGAAAAACAAATGATTATATTATCAGTCCGTCCTTCATTGTTATGGTGCGGTCACTGATACTTGCTATTGAGGTATCGTGGGTGACAACAAGAATAGTAAGCCTAAACTCATTCTTAAGATTTAGAAGAAGTTTGTTAAGTTCCTCCTTGTTTTGGGAGTCAAGACTTCCTGATGGCTCGTCAGCCAATATAAGTTTTGGTTTGTTTATCAATGCTCTTGCAACTGCAACTCTCTGTTTTTCACCTCCGGAGAGTTGATTTGGCTTATGGCTCAGGCGATGGCTAAGCCCAAGATAATCAAGCAGTTCTTTTGCTTTTGCCTCTGCCTCTCCGCTCTTTCTGTGAGCAATCAACGCAGGAATTGTAACATTTTCCAGTGCTGTAAATTCAGGCAGCAGTTGGTGGAATTGGAAAACAAAACCTATGTGTCGGCATCTGAAATCGGCAAGTGCGTTTGCACTTAGTCTGTTTATGTCTGTTCCGTCAATGACAATGTTTCCGCTATCAGCCTTGTCTAAGGTGCCTAAAATTTGAAGCAATGTGGTTTTCCCCGCACCGCTTGCCCCCACAATGCTTACAAACTCCTCATTCTCAATATTAAGGTCTATGCCTTTTAGCACCTCAATCTCTCCAAAACTCTTCCTTATTCCTGTTGCAGTTATCATAATTTCATATTTTCATTCTGCAAATATAGCAAAATTTTTGTTTATCTTTGCAAAAATTATTTATGACCAAAGAATTAAAGAACCATATTACATCTTTGCTTGACAGCGGTAACGCCGATGTCGCAATAAAGGAGTTGGAGGCGTATGTGTCAGCATCGGGGAACGATGATGAGGCATACATGTTATTAGGCAATGCCTATAGAAAAAAGGAGAATTGGGAGGGTGCGTTGAACTCATATTCACGTGCCATTGAAATAAACCCATCTTCACCTGCAAAAGATGCCTACGATATGATTATTCAAATCTTAAGCTTCTACGATACAGACCGATATAACGTTTAAATGGATTTTACAGAACGTACACAATTACTGATAGGAGAAGAGGGTGTCAGCAGGCTTTCTAATGCAAGAGTGCTTGTGGTTGGCACAGGAGGCGTGGGTGCATACGCCGC